>JAMPXR010000295.1 GCA_023701085.1 Ramlibacter sp.
ATGCGATCGATCGCGCTTTCGACCGCCGTGTTGAGCAGTTCGACGATCATCACCAGCAACACCGATCCGGTCAGCAGCGCCGCCTCCACCCAGGTCCGGCCCAGCCAGAGGCCCAGGGGAATCAGCACGATGGCCGCGATCGCTTCCTGGCGGAACGCGCTTTCGCCCCAGCCGGCGCGCAGGCCCGCCACGGAATAGCCCGCGGCGTGCCAGATACGGTCCAGGCCGGTGCGCTGCTTGCGCCTGCCGGCGGCTGCGACGGCTTCAGGGGGCGATGACATGGCCCGCATTGTCGCCGACGGCACGGCCGGGGCCGGCGCCTAGCGGCTCAGGGGCGGCGACGCCACCAGCCGCGTGCCCGCCAGCGCGTCGTGCCAGAACTGGCGTTGCGGGTGCAAGCGGCTCAGGAGAGCCCAGACGAGCACCCAGGCCAGCATGAGGGCGGCGATCGTCGCGCCGCCCGCGTTGAGCGGGGCCAGCAGCGCAATGGGCGGCAGAAACCACAGCCAGCTGCAGGCATAACGCAGCAGCGCGCGACCCTGGCTGAGCGGGCGACCGGCACGGTCGACCACGCGAATGTGCCAGGTCTTCATCGCCAGGGTCTGGCCCTTGGCCCAGAACCAGCTGAAATAGATGCCGAAGACGACGAACAGGAACGCCTGCAGCAACGTGCGGCGCGCGTCCATCGCGTCGCGCATCTGGCCCAGCGTGCTGAACAGCCAGCCCGCCAGGAACACGACGCCGAAAAGAAGAATCCCTTCGTAGAGCCAGCACGCCATGCGGCGCCGCAGGCTGGGCGCGACCAGCCCATCCGTCGCACCGGACGCGGGCCGCGCCGCCGCGCCGCCCGCTGGGTGTTTCGCCGACACTTCAGTTGACCTTGCCGTCGGCAGGCCTGGGGACGGGCCTGGGGGTGGGTTGGGGCAGCAGCGTGTGGTGGTCCACCTGGCCCGGGTGAGTGGCGATCCGGGGCGTCTTGGCCACACGCGGCGGCTTCGGCACCTCGGCCAGCTTCTGGGGCGGCGCGGGCTTGAGCGCGGCGGCCGTGGCGGGCGCCTTGGGGGCGCTGGCGGCCAGCTTGCGCTTTTCCTCCGCGGGCAGTGCCTGGTAAGCCTCCCATTTGGCCTTCTTGTCATCCGGCGATAACTGCTTGGTTTCGCCGAAATTAAGCCGCGCCTCGGTGCGCTGCTGGGGCGTGAGGGCGGCCCACTCGCTCATGCGGCTGTGCAGCTTGGCCTGCTCGGCCCCCGACATGCCGGGGTAGTTCTGGGACAGCGCGAGCCACTTGCGCTTTTGAGCCTGGCTCACCGTATCCCACTTGCCTGCGAGCGGCGCCAGGGCTTGCTGCTGCAGCGGTGTCAGCTCGCTCCACAGCGGCTTGGTGGTCCGCTTGGCATTGTTGGACGACTTGGACCCGGAGGCGGTCGCCTTGGGCGCGCCCGCGCGGCTTGCGGGCGCCGTGCCGGCAGCCGGCGGGGCGGGCGCAGCGGCATTCGCTTGCTCGGGCTGGACCAAAGGCTGCGGCGGAGACGGCGGTTGTGGCTGCGGCTGCGCCACAGAGGGGGTTTGCGCCTGGGCCTGGCTCGACCAAGGCGCGCCCGCGAGGCCCAGCGCGAGGACCGCCATGGTCACGAGGGCGGCCGCTCCCCTGGCCAGGGCAACGCAGGACTGGGCGGCGGGATCTGGTGAAGGCATCGCCGGGGCCGTTTTATTCCCTGCCTAGCTTGAGGAACTGTGCAAACCCGGGATCGGCATAGGCCAAGGGCGGCAGGTCGTCCGTCAGGAGCGCGGCGTCGACTTCGGCGACTTCGCTCGCGCGGCGTTCGTCCTGGATCGCATGGATCAGCACCAAGCCGGCCACCAGGGCCACCAGGGGCAGCGCCGACGCGAGCCGGGTCCACGGGCTCGGGCCCTCGTCGCCGAAAGCCAGCGTCGCAGCCCGGCCGGCAGAAAAAACCGAGCCGGCGCGGCGCACGCTGGGAACCTTGCGCCGGGCCACAGCCTGGACACGGGCGGCGCGCAGCCGCTCTTGAACGCCATAAGGCAGCTCGGCCGTGCCCGCCGTCAGCCGGTCGGCAAGCTGCCGGCCAAATCGGTCCTGGCGCCGCATGGGGTCGATGTGTGGCTTTTCGATCATAGTTGTATGCCCTTTGCCTTCAGTGCCTTGCTGAGGGCCTGGACTGCGCGCGAGCAGTGCGTCTTGACGCTGCCTTCGGAGCAGCCCATGGCGGCCGCCGTTTCCGCCACGTCCATATCCTCCCAATAACGCATCAGGAACGCTTCGCGTTGACGGGCCGGCAGCTCCTGGATCTGCGATTCGATCTCGCGCAGGATCTGCCCCCGCCGCGTCGAATCCTCGGCGCTCTCGACCTGTTGAGAGTCCTCGGCGAGCGAATAAGTTTCAAGCAGATCGAAAGGGCCGTCGTCGCCCGGGGACTCGAAGTCGCTCATGTTGGAGAAAAGCGCGTTGCGCGTCTTCTGGCGGCGGAACCAGTCGAGCGTGCAGTTGGACAGGATGCGCTGGAACAGCATCGGCAGTTCGGCCGCCGGCTTGTCGCCGTAGTGTTCCGCGAGCTTCATCATGCTGTCCTGCACGATGTCCAGTGCGGCCTCCTCGTCGCGCACGTGATAGATCGAGCGCTTGAACGCCCGCTTTTCCACGCTCTTGAGGAAGTCTGACAATTCTCTTTCGGTGGCCAAGGTGTCTGAACCTGGACGGCTTTGCTCGCCTTATCGACCTGCGCCCGGCACCCCCCAGCGCCGACTGTGCGGAAATTATCGCATCGCGGCCGGGGCCTATTGCCGGGCACGCGTGTTGCGGTGCGATAATGCGCCTGCAAGTCAAAAGGCAAACGAACCCGGATCCGGCGGCGCGATAGGCCCGCCCATGGCCCGGCGTTCTAAGTCTCGACACAGCTTCATGAGAGTGTGTGAAGGGGCACCCAAGGTTTTTCGTCAGAGAAATTCGCAAAGGTTGAACATGGAAATCTCCAAAGCCGAAATCACTTCGGCCGCAGCGGCATCCGCCGCGCCCGCGGCCACAGCGGCATCCGCCGCGCCCGCGGCCACCCAGGGGCCGGAACTGCGCGGCGCCGAAATCCTCGTCAAGGCGCTGCAGGCCGAGAACGTCAAGTTCGTATGGGGCTATCCGGGCGGCGCGGTGCTGCACATCTACGACGCCCTCTACAAGCAGGACACGATCCAGCACGTGCTGGTGCGCCACGAACAGGCGGCCGTGCACGCGGCCGACGGCTACGCACGGGCCACCGGCGAAGTCGGCGTGGCCCTGGTGACCTCCGGACCGGGCGTGACGAACGCGCTCACGGGCATCGCCACGGCCTACATGGACAGCATCCCGATGGTGGTTGTCACCGGCCAGGTGCCAACCCCCGCCATCGGCATGGACGCGTTCCAGGAGTGCGACGCGGTGGGCATCACGCGGCCCGTGGTCAAGCACAACTTCCTGGTCAAGGACGTGCGGCAGCTGGCCGACGTCATGAGGAAAGCCTTCCACATCGCGCGCAGCGGCCGGCCCGGCCCGGTGGTCGTCGACATCCCGAAGGATGTCTCGTACAACAAGACGACTTATGCGGGCTATGCGGAAAAGGTCGAAATGCGCTCCTACAACCCGGTGCGCAAAGGGCACGGGGGGCAGATCCGCAAGGCGCTGCAACTGCTGCTGTCGGCCAAGCGGCCCTACATCTACACGGGCGGCGGGGTCGTGCTGGGCAACGCCACGGCCGAGCTGCGCGCCCTGGTGGACATGCTGGGCTATCCCTGCACCAACACCCTGATGGGCCTGGGCGCCTATCCGGGGACCGACCGCAAGTTCCTGGGCATGCTGGGCATGCATGGCACCTTCGAAGCGAACAACGCCATGCAGAACTGCGACGTGCTGCTGGCCGTGGGCGCCCGCTTCGACGACCGCGTGATCGGCAACCCCAAGCATTTCGCCCAGAACGAGCGCAAGATCGTCCACGTGGACATCGACCCGTCCAGCATCTCCAAGCGGGTGCGGGTGGACATTCCCATCGTGGGCGATGTCAAGGAAGTGCTGGGCGAGCTGGTCGCCATGCTCAAGGAATCGGGGACCCGTCCGGACGCCGAGGCCCTGAAGACCTGGTGGGAAACGATCGATGGCTGGCGCAAGAGCGACTGCCTGCGCTACGACCGCAAGAACACGGAGGTCATCAAGCCGCAGGCGGTGATCGAGACGCTGTGGAACATGACCCGCGACGCCGATGCCTACATCACGTCCGACGTCGGCCAGCACCAGATGTGGGTGGC
>JAMPXR010000296.1 GCA_023701085.1 Ramlibacter sp.
GAGCGTTTCGTCTCGGCCGGCGACAAGCAGCTGATGGCGATGATCTCCGGCGGGCTGTTCGGGCTGCTGGGCTTCATCGGCGTGACCATCCTGCTGCACCGGCGCCTGGCCGATCCGCGCATCCGGATCAACTCCAGGAGCAGCGACATCTTCCTGCTGGTGCTGCTGTGGCTGCAGTTCGCGCTGGGCCTGGGCACCATCCCGCTGTCTGCACAGCACCTGGACGGCAGCCTCATGGTCAAGCTCGGCGAGTGGGCGCAGCACATCGTCACCTTCCGGCCGGGCGCCGTGGAGATGCTGGCCGACGCCGGCTGGGTGTTCAAGGCCCATATGTTCCTGGGCATGAGCCTGTTCCTCGTGTTCCCGTTCACCCGGCTGGTGCACGTATGGAGCGGCTTCGGCACCCTCGCCTACCTGGTGCGCCCCTACCAGGTGGTGCGCACACGCCGCAGCATCGCGCGTGCGCAGCCCGTGACGGCGGCGCCGGCCGCTTCGACGAGCCAGCCGGTCGCCGGCGCGATGCTCGAACCCGGCAAGGCCGCCTCATGAGCGAGCCGGGCGGATGCGGTGGCGGCGCCTGCGGCTGCGCCGGGGGCCACCACGCGGGTGCCGCCATTGCGGCCCCGCCGGCGCGCATCAACGGCATTGCGCTGCATCCGGCCGGGCAGCGGCCCGACGATGGGGCATTGCGCGAGCTGGCCTGGGCCGAACTGCTGCGGCAGGAAGCGGTGCGCCAGGGCCTGCTGCCCGGGCAGGCGGACGGCCCGGCGCCGACGCTGCAGCCGCGCGAACGCGAGGTGATCGAAGCGATGCTGGAGCGCTCGGTCCCGGTCCCGCAGCCACCGAGGACGAATGCCGGCGCTACTACGACGCGCGCAAAGACCACTTTGTCGATGGGCGCATGGCCGAGGTGCGTCACATCCTGTTCGCCGTGACGGCGGGCGTGGACGTGCACGCCCTGGCCGCGCGGGCGGAAGCGGCCCTGCTGGAACTCAGCCGCGAGGGCAACAACCCCTCCCGGTTCGCCGAGCTGGCACGCGGGCTGTCCAATTGCCCCAGCGGCGTGGACGGCGGATCACTGGGCTGGATCGCGCCGCAGGATTGCGCGGATGAGTTCGCCCGCGCGATATTCGGCACCACGAGCCCCCCGCCCGAGGTTGGCCTGCTGCCACGACTGGTCCACAGCCGCCACGGCTTCCACATCGTCGAAGTGCTGGAGCGCCGGCCGGGCCGGCAGCTGGCTTTCGAGGATGTGCGAGCGCGCATCGCCGTACAGCTGGCGCAGCAGTCCCGCGCCCGGGCCCTGCACCAGTACGTGCAGTTGCTGGCCGGCCAGGCGTGCGTGGAAGGGGTATTGCTGGAGGCGAGCGCCTCGCCGCTGGTACAGTAAAGGACCCAGGGCCGACCCGGACAGACCACACGGTACGGGTCTGCGAAAATGGCGTTCTCCTTGATGATTAGCAAGGAGGTTCCCCGCCGGCTCCGGTAGCCTCCTGCGGTGGCTCCGGCGGGCCCTGGCATTCTTTTGGAGCACGTTTGGACACTTTCTCCTTGGCTGACGCCGCGGCGGTTGCCGCGCGGCTGCATGCGCTGTGCAGCGACTCGGGCCTGCGCCCCTGGCAATTCGCGGGCCAGTCGCTGCTTCCGGTGGTGCAGGGCGGCATGGGTGTCGGCATTTCGGCGGGCGGCCTGGCCGGCGCCGTGGCGGCGCTCGGCGCGGTAGGCACCATTTCGTCGGTGGACCTGCGGCGCCACCATCCCGACCTGATGGCTTTGACCGGGACGCTGGACCAGGAGCCGGACGCGCGTGCGCGCATCGACGCGGCCAACCTGGAGGCGCTGGGCCGCGAAATCGCGCGCGCGCGCAAGCTCTCCGGTGGACGCGGCCTGGTCGCCGTAAACATCATGCGCGCGGTCAGCGCCTATGAAACCTATGTGAGGCGCTCGCTGGAGTGCGGCGTGGACGCCGTGGTGGTGGGCGCCGGCCTGCCGCTGGACCTGCCCGAGCTCGCCAAGGATTTTCCCAAGGCGGCGCTGATTCCCATTCTTTCGGACGCGCGCGGCGTGCAGCTGATCGTGCGCAAGTGGGAAAAGAAGGGCCGTGTGCCGGACGCCGTCGTCATCGAGCATCCGCGGCTGGCCGGCGGCCACCTGGGCGCCGCCAAGGTGGCGGACCTGCACGACCGCCGCTTCGATTTCGACGTGGTCCTGCCCGAAGTGCTGGCGTTCCTGCGCGCCTCGGGGCTGGAGGGACGCATTCCGCTGATCGCCGCCGGCGGCATCAGCTCGCGCGAGGACATCCGGCGGCTGCAGGACCTGGGCGCGACGGCGGCGCAGCTGGGAACGGCGTTCGCCGTCACCCTCGAGTGCGACGCCCACCCCGAATTCAAGCGGGTGCTGGCCGAGGCCGGGCCCGAGGACACGGTCGAATTCACCAGTGTCGCGGGGCTGCCCGCGCGTGCCGTCCGCACGCCCTGGCTGGACAAGTACCTGCGGCTGGAGCCGCGGCTCAAGCGCAACGCCCATGTCAAGCCCTGCACCATGCGCTTCGACTGCCTGGCGCACTGCGGCCTGCGCGACGGCAACGCGAACTGGGGCCAGTTCTGCATCGACAAGATGCTGGGCCATGCGCTGGCGGGCGAGACCGGCATGGGGCTGTTTTTCCGCGGCGCGGGCCGCCTGCCGTTCGGCTCCGAGATACGATCCGTGCAGGAATTGATGCAGTGGCTGATGGGCGGCATCCGCCCGGCCGGCCTGATGGAGGAAAAAGCATTGGAGACCGTGCATGAAGCGTGACGCAGCCGCCCTGGCGCCCCTGACGGTACAGCCGATCAGCCGCGACGTCCTCGAGGAAAAGTACCTCAAGTCCGCGGAAAAGGACATCGAGGACCTGTTCGCGCGCGTCGCACGCGCCCTCGCGTCGGTGGAGGCCGAAGGCCAGCGCGACCACTGGCAGGCCCTGTTCCACGCCAACATGCGTGCCGGCGCCATCGGGGCCGGCCGCATCATGAGCGCGGCCGGCACCTCGCTGGAAGCCACGCTGATCAACTGCTTCGTGCAGCCGGTGGGCGACTGCATCCAGGGCGTGGACGCCGACGGCTACCCCGGCATCTACGAAGCGCTGCGCGAGGCCGCAGAGACCATGCGCCGCGGCGGCGGCGTCGGCTACGACTTCTCGCGCATCCGGCCGCGCGGCGCCGAGGTGCGGGCCACCGCGTCCATCGCCTCCGGGCCGTGCAGCTACATCGACGTGTTCGACCATTCCTGCGCCACCGTGGAAAGCGCGGGGGCGCGCCGCGGCGCCCAGATGGGCGTGCTGCGCATCGACCACCCCGACGTGCTGGAGTTCATCACCGCCAAGCGCAAGCCCGGCCGCTGGTCGAATTTCAATGTCTCGGTGGCGGTGCCGCAGGCCTTCATGGAGGCGCTGGACGCCGGCGCCGCGTGGTCGCTGGTGCACCGGGCAAGGCCGGGCAAGGCGCTGCTGGAAAAGGGCGCGCACCTGCGCGAGGACGGCATGTGGGTGTATCGCACCCTGCCCGCCGCCGAACTCTGGGACACCGTCATGCGCTCGGCCTACGATTTCGCCGAGCCGGGCATCCTGTTCCCGGACACCATCAACCGCGACAACAACCTGCGCTATTGCGAAGCCATCGCGGCGACCAATCCCTGCGGCGAACAGCCGCTGCCGCCCTACGGCTGCTGCGACCTGGGGCCGGTGATCCTGACGCGCTTCGTGCGCCAGCCCTTCGGCTTCGGCGGAACGCCCGAATTCGACTTCGGCGCGTTCGCCGCGGCGGTGGCGCTGCAGGTCCGCGCCCTGGACAACGTGCTGGACCTGACGTTCTGGCCGCTGCCCCAGCAGCGCGCCGAAGCGATGTCCAAGCGGCGCATCGGCGTGGGCTTCACCGGCATGGGCGACACCCTGTCGATGCTGTGCCTGCGCTACGACGAGCCGGCCGGCCGTGACATGGCGGTGCGGATCGCCCGCTGCATGCGCGACGCCGCGTACCGCGCGTCCGTGGCGCTGGCGCGCGAAAAGGGGCCGTTCCCCAAGTTCGACGCCCAGCGGTACCTGGAGGCCGGCACCTTCGCCAGCCGGCTGGACGAAACGCTCAAGCAGGAGATCCGCGAACACGGCATCCGCAACAGCCATCTGCTGTCGATCGCGCCGACCGGAACCGTCAGCCTGGCCTTCGCCGACAACGCCTCCAACGGCATCGAGCCGGCGTTTTCCTGGACCTACACCCGGCGCAAGCGCGAGGGCGACGGCAGCGTCACCGAA
>JAMPXR010000297.1 GCA_023701085.1 Ramlibacter sp.
GCCACCTGGGCCTGCGCGCGGATCGCGGCGATCGGTGTTCGCAACTCGTGCGCGGCGTCGGCCGTGAAGCGGCGTTCGGACGCCATGGCGCGCGCGATCCGCTCGAACAATCCGTTGAGCCCGTCCAGCACCGGCGCCATCTCCGAGGGAGCGCCCTCGAGCTTGACGGGATCGAGCGCGTCCGGTTCGCGCGCCGCCAGCACGCGCGCCAGTTTCCGCAGCGGCGCCACGCCGCGAAACACCGCCGCCCACGTCGCCAGCGCCAGCAGCGGAAGCGCCAGCAGCATCGGCCCGAGCGTGCTGCGCAGCACGGCGCGCAGGATGGCCCCGCGCGAATCCAGGCGTTCGCTCACATAGACCTGGACATCACGCTCGGCACCCGGCGCGGCGAACACGCGCCACGCGGTGCCCTGCACCTTCACGGTCCGGAAGCCGGACTTGAACTCGCCTGCCAGCGGCAGGTCGGGCGCGTTCAGCGAGCGCAGCGCGAGCCGGCCCTCATGAAAGACCAGGAACGCGACTTTCGGAGCGTACTTGTGCAGGCTGGGCACGTCCCGGTCCGCGTGATCGTCGTCGAGCTCGCGCGCCTGCTGCACGACCAGCAGGGCCGCGGCCTGCGCCAAATGGCCGTCGAGCAGTTCGTCGAGCTCGTGCCGCGCGTCGCGCCAGGTCATGGCCGCCGCGGCCGCCCAGACCAGCGCCACCACGCCGAGCACCAGGACCAGCAGGCGCCCTTGCAACGAGCGCGGCAGCCGCATCACGGGTGCGGCTCCTCGCGCGGCACCAGGTAGCCGACGCCGCGCACGGTCCGGATCCGCGTGCCGCCGAGCTTGCGGCGCAGGTGGTGGATGTGCACCTCGACCGCGTTGCTTTCCACTTCCTGTCCCCAGCTGTACATGCGCTGCTCCAGCTGCTCGCGCGACAGCACATGGCCGGCGTTGAGCATCAAGGCATGCAGCAGGTCGAACTCGCGCGGCGCGAGTTCGACCGGCGCACCGGCGCGCGTCACCCTGCGCGCCGCCGGGTCGAGCACCACGTCGCCCGCCGACAGGCGTTCGTGCGGCCGGCCGTGGGCGCGGCGCACCAGGGCGCGCAGGCGCGCGCCGAGTTCATGCAGGTCGACCGGCTTGACGACGTAGTCGTCGGCGCCCACATCGAGACCGCGAATCCGGTCGGGAACGGCGTCGCGGGCCGTCAAGACCAGCACCGGGGTCGCGACGCCGGCGCGGCGCGCGCTCGCCAGCACCTGCATGCCGTCCTGGCGCGGCAGGCCCAGGTCGAGCACCGCCGCCGCATAGGGTTCGGCGCGCAGCTCGCGCTGCGCCGCTTCGCCGTCACGCACCCAGTCGACCTGGAACCCGAGCTGGCGCAGGCCGGCGCGCAGGCCGTCGCCCAGCAGCGGGTCGTCCTCGGCAAGCAGAATGCGCATGTCCGGAATTATGGTGGCGGCGACAGCGTCTCAATCCTCGTCGTCGCTGTCATGGTGACGCCCGCCTGCCAAGCCGGACAAGGCCGCGTCGGCGCCGCCCGCCGGCGCGCTGTTCCATTGCACAACCCAGAACCCGACCACGGCCACCAGCATGATCGCCGCGACGCCACGCCAGGCCCGCCGTGCCGCCTCCTGCGGCGCGCCGCTCTTGCGTCCGCTCAGCATCGCCCGCACCAGGTTCTCCCGGTGCAGCCAGCTGCCGACCGCCACGCCGGCCAGGTGGACGAGGACCAGCGCCAGCATCAGGCTGGCCGCGGCCTCGTGCGCTTCCTCCAGCCAATGGCCGCCCAGATCGCTGTAGTGGGCCCAGCCGCTTGCGGTGACCCCCGCGGCCAGCAGCAGCAGCCCGGCGATCGCGAGGGCGCCGGCCGGGTTGTGGCCGGTGTGGTGCTCGGGCCGGCCGCGCAGGGCGGCCCGCAGGTAGCGCGCCGCCGCGGCGGGGCCGCGCAGGAAGCTCGAAAAGCGCGCCGGCCGCGTGCCCACCAGGCCCCACAGAATGCGAAAGGCGACCAGGGCGGCCATGGTGTAGCCCAGCGTGACGTGAATCAGCCGCCAGCGTTCGCTGTCGGCCGTGAGCCAGGCGCCCGCGAAACTGAGCACCATCAACCAGTGGAACACGCGCACCGGCGCGTCCCAGACCAGAACCTGGCGCGGCTGGGCCGCTTCAACGTGGGAGTCGGACCCGGTGTTCATCGAAATCTCCTTGTTCGGCTTGGGGATGGCAGGCGCCGCAGTGGGCGGCGCTGTTGACGGCGGGCAGTTTCCAGGTCCGGGCCGGCACCTCGTCGTGCTTGCGGATGAACCACGCGGATCGGGTGATGCGGTCTTCGGGCGGCCGCTCGCGCGCGCGCTTGCCGGTGCCGGCGTGCGCGTCGAGCCACGCGGACAGTTCGCGTGTCGAAGCCGCATCGAGCGAAGCGTCGGTGCCGTAGTGATCGGGCAGGCCTGCGAGGATGCCGCGCCACGCCGCGGCGGGCAGCAGCGCCGGCGGGTAGGGCAGATGGCACGCGGCGCATTCCTGCCGGTACTTGGGGGCCAGCGGAACGCTCGAAGCGCGCTGGCCCTCATCGGCTGCAGCGGCTTCCGCCAGCCCCAGCGCCAGGAACAAAGCCAGCACGGCCGGGGACGGATGGATGGAAAAGTTCATGTTGCGCACTCCGGTCAGGGTCTGAGGGACATCAGCCAGGCCAGCACGTCGGCCTTTTCCGCGGCGCTGCATTCGCGGCCCAGCACGTCCCTGCAATTGCGGCGGAACCACTTGTCGGCCTTGGCGGGGTCGGTGAAGCGTTCGGGATTGAACGCCGGCGCCAGGGCGGCGATCGGCTTGCCGGTGGACGCGTGCTTGCCGGCTTGGGTGGGCACGGCCCCATGGCACGAGGCGCAGCTCCATTCGCGCCCGTGCCGGCTCGCGAACAGCTGGCGGCCGCGCTGCGCCGCCGCGGCGGCGCCGGCTTGCGCGCTGTAGCCGGCCAGCAGCTGCGCCGGTTCGGCGGCCCGTGCCACCGAGACGCAAGCGGCTGCGGCGGCCAGGACTGCCGCCAGGGAAAAGTGAAAAGTCGATGATTTCATGGCAACTCCTTGGCGGCCATGGTCGGGGGGGCGCCTTAGCGTTTTCTTAACGCCGGGGCGCGCGCCGGCAGGGTCAAAGGCCGACGCGATAGGGAAATCTTCCTATCGCCCTTCATCGTTCTGGCAATTTCCAGCGCCGGCTGGTCCGCCTAAGCTGGACCCGATCCAGAACGGAGCCTTGTCATGAGCACTCAAACCGAGTCCGGCCGCCGCGCCTTCCTGGCGCTGCTGCCGGCTGTCACCGTCGGACTGGCCTCGCCCGCAGCCGCGTCACAGAAGCCCACCGCGCGCTGGGCCATGCTGATCGACACGCGGCGCTGTATCGGCTGCCAGGCCTGCACCATGGCGTGCGCGATGGAGAACGCCCTGCCCGAAGGGCAATTCCGCAGTTCCGTGGCGACCTACGCCATCAGCAGCAACGACGGGAAGACCGGCATGGCGATGCTGCCGCGCCTGTGCAACCACTGCGAAGCGCCGCCCTGCATCCCGGTGTGCCCGGTGGGCGCCACCTTCAAAAGCGAGGACGGCGTGGTGCTGGTGGATGGCGACCGCTGCGTGGGCTGCGCCTACTGCGTGCAGGCCTGCCCCTACGACGCGCGCTTCATCAACCACGACACCGGCAAGGCCGACAAGTGCACGTTCTGCAGCCACCGGGTCGAAGCCGGCCTGTTGCCGGCCTGCGTGGAGACCTGTGTCGGCGGCGCGCGTGTCTTCGGCGACCTGAACGATCCGGCCAGCGCGATCAGCCGCCGCATGCAGTCGGCGCAGGGCCAGACCCGCGTGCTCAAGCCCGAAGCCGGCACCCGGCCCAACGTCTTCTACATCGGGCTGGACAAGGAACTGGAGGGCCGGGTGTCGGGGGCCTCGGCCAGCGAAATGATGTGGCGTCCCAACCCGCACGGAGCATGAGCATGAACAACATCGTCGAAGTCCTGGGCTTCACCCGCGAACCCGGCTGGTTGCCGTGGGCGGTGCAGTATTTCTTCCTGATCGGAATCTCCACCGCGGCGCTGCTCTGGACCCTGCCCGGCCTGGTCTGGCGCCTGCCCCGCTGGCGCGGCCTGTCGCGGCGCGCGCTGCTGGCCGCGCTGGTGTGCGGGCTGGCCGCGCCGATCGCGCTGCTGGCTGACCTGCACCAGCCGGGACGCTTCCTGAATTTCTACCTGCAGCCGAACCTGCAATCCTGGATGGCGTGGGGATCGTTCTTCATCCCGTTCTACGTGGC
>JAMPXR010000298.1 GCA_023701085.1 Ramlibacter sp.
TTCTACTGTCCGCACGGACCGGACGAAGGCTGCCAGTGCCGCAAGCCCTCGCCCGGCCTGTTCGAGCAGATCGGCGACCGCTTCGGCGTCGACCTCAAGGGCGCGCCGGTGGTGGGCGACAGCCTGCGCGACCTGCAGGCCGGCGTCGCCGCCGGCTGCGAGCCGCACCTGGTGCTGACCGGCAAGGGCCGGGCCCTGCGTGGGCGCGAGTTGCCCGAGACCTTCCCGGCGGGCACCGTGGTGCACGAGGACCTCGCGGCCTTCGCCGACTGGCTGATCGCGCGCCGGTCCGGTGCCAGGGGGCCCGCTTCCTGAGCGCAGCCCATGGCGTTCGTCCGCTCCGCCATTCACTTCATCTTCATGCTGGTCACGGTGCTGCCCTGGGCGGTGGCCATCATCGTGCGCTCGCTGTGGTGCGACAAGCTGGCCCTGTACCGGATGGCGGTGGCATGGCTCAATTGGGTGATAGGCGCCGCCCGCGTCATGCTGGGCATCGAGGTGCGCACGGCGGGGATGGAAAACCTGCCGCGGGGCAGGACCAGCGCCGCCATTCTGCTGGTGAAACACCAGTCGACGCTGGAAACCTTCCTGATGCCCACGCTGATGCCGCATCCGCTGGCTTATGTGTTCAAGAAGGAGCTGCTGCATCTGCCCTTCTTCGGCTGGGCCCTGGGGCGCCTGGACATGATCCACATCGACCGCAAGCTGCGCGCCCAGGCCTTCGCCAAGGTGGTGGAGCAGGGCGAGCGCCTGCTGGCGCAGGGCGTCTGGATGATCATCTTCCCGGAAGGCACGCGCATTCCGCGCGGCCAGAAAGGCGCCTACAAGCACGGCGGCACGCGGCTGGCGGTGGCCACGGGCGCGCCGGTCATTCCGATCGCGGTGACTTCGGCGAAAGTCTGGCCGCGCAAGGCATTCATCAAACACCCCGGCATCGTCGATGTCTCGATCGGCAAGCCGATCCCGAGCCAGGGGCGCGATCCGGACGACCTGATGCGCGAAGTGGAGGAATGGATCGAAGCGGAGATGCACCGGCTCGACCCCGACGCCTATGTGCAGCTGGCGCCCGCACCCTCGTGCGGCGCGTGAAAACCACGGTGATGCGCAATCGCCTCGGCTAAACTCGGTGGCATGCTCCGGCTGCTGCAGCTTACCTTCGATTTTTTTGAATCGGCCGCCGCCGCGCCAGCCTCCCCACCGAAGCCCCAGCCGCCAACGACGCGCCGGCCGCGAGGGCGGATTGCTATCGAAAAAGTAGCAACGACGGCGCAGCCGGAATTGCTGGACGCGCTGTGCGCACCCGCCGCTTTCCGCCACCCGCGCGCCAACCGCGAAGCGCTGCTGGGCGATTCCGTGGTGGGTTACGAATTCCGCCGCGCCAGGCGGCGCAGCATCGGCTTCATGGTGGGGCCCGAGGGGCTCACGGTGAGCGCGCCCAAGTGGGTTCCGCTGCACGAGGTGGACGCCGCGGTCCAGAGCAAGTCGGGCTGGATCGTCAGGAAGCTGGGCGACGCGCACGAGCGCCACCGGCGTATCGAGTCGGCCCGCATCGAATGGAAGGAAGGCGCGACCTTCCCGTTCCTGGGCGAGCCGGTGATCGTCGTGCTCGACCCGCGCCATGGCTTCGACGAGGCCGGCGCGGTGCTGCACACCGACGCGGCCGCGTTGCCGGGCGTGCCGCGGCTGACGCTGCACGTGGGCCTGCCGCATGGCGCGGCGGGCGCGCAGATCCGCGACGCCGTCCAGGCCTGGCTGATGCGCCAGGCCAAACGCCTGTTCACGGAGCGCCTGGCGCATTTCGCGCCGCTGCTTCGCGTGCGTTGGCGCAAGCTGGCTCTCAGCAACGCCGGCACACGCTGGGGCACGGCGCATTCCGACGGGCTGATCCGCCTGAACTGGCGGCTGGTGCACTTCCGGCTGCCGGTGATCGATTACGTGGTGGCACACGAACTGAGCCACCTGCGCGTGATGGACCACAGCCCGCGCTTCTGGGACACGGTGGGCACAGTCGTCCCGGACTATGCGCGGCTGCGCGGGCAGCTCAAGGACGAGGCGCTGCCGCCCTGGTGATGGCCGGCGCCCGCTGACCACCATGCCGCGCCTGACGCTGCCCGCGTTCATGGACCGATGGCGGCGCGCTTCGGAAGAAGCGTCGATGGAAGGGCGGCTGGGCCTGCGCCAGCGCCTGGTGCTGCTCGTGGTTGCCGCCATCCTGCCGCTCGCGGCGCTGTCGGTGTGGTTTTCCGTGCGCGAGATGGAGTCGGAGGTCCAGCTCGCGCAATCGCAGCTGAAGTTCGCGGCGTCGCTGATCGCGGTCTACCAGGATAACACGGTGGAGTCCGCCGAACACCTGCTGGCCGCGATCGGGGCCATGCCGATGACGCGCTCGCCCGAGCAGCGCGGCGCGTGCGAGAAGTACTTCGAAGCCCTGCGCGACAGCTATCCGATCTACGCCAACGTCGGCATTGCCGATCTCAAGGGCAACATCCTCTGCCACGCCAACAGCAGCATCGCGAACTTCAACATCGCCGACCGGGCCTATTTCAAGCAGGCGCTCACCGAGCGCCGCTTCGTCATGGGGGCCCCCGTCACCGGCCGGGCGCTGCAACGCCTGGTCGTTCCGTTCGCCCAGCCTGCCTTCGACGGCGACAAGCTCACCGCGATCGCGTTCGGCGGACTGGACCTCGGGTACGCGGGCGCCAAACTCGCCACCGCGAACCTGCCACCGGGCGCCCGGGTGGTCGTGACCGACCGCCGCGGTGTCGTGCTGATGGCGCATCCACTGGGGGCCGGTGGCGCGCAGGGCAGCACTGTGGCCGACGCCCTGCTGCTCGATGCGGCGCGGAACATGGCGGCCGGCGCCGGCACCTGGAGCGACGCGTCCGGCGAGCTGCGCATCCACGCGTTCGCGCCAAGCCAGGTTGTCAGCGGCGAGGGCTTTCTTGCCGCGGTGAGCATCGACCGCGGGCAGGTGGCGCAAGCATCGTTTGTGACCTTGCGCCACCAACTGCTGGCCCTGGCGGTCACGCTGCTGGTCGGCCTGGGCGTCGCGTGGTGGGTCGGCGGGCGGGTGATCGTGGGCCCGGCCCGCCAGATCCTGGCGACCGTGCGGCGGCTGGAGCAGGGCGACCTGGACGCAAGGGTGCCTTTGCGGCCGGGCCGGCAGGCGGGCGAGTTCGCGCGAATCGGCGCTGCCTTCAACCTCATGGCGCAATCGCTTCAGTTGCGCCAGCTCGACCTGGAAACCGAGCTGGGCCGCAGCCGCAGCGCGTATCTGGTGCTCGACCTGGTGCTCAACAGCATGCAGGAGGCCCTGGTGGCCGTCACCGGCACCGGACAGTTCCTGATGTTCAACGAGGCGGCGGCGCGCCTGTTTCCGCTGAGCGAGGGCCCGGCCCTGCTGCCGCAGCAGTGGGCCGGGGGCTTCGGCTTCTACCACGAAGACCGGAGCACGCCCTACCAGACCGACGAGCTGCCCCTGGTGCGCTCCACCCGCGGCGAGAGCGGGCGCGTCCAATTGTTCGTGCGCAACGCGCAGGTGCCCGAAGGCCGCCTGCTGCAATGCAGCTGGCACCCGATCCGCGGCGAGAGCGGCATCAGCGGCGGACTCGTGGTCTTCACGGACATCACCGAGCTGCAGCGCCTGCAGTCCGAACGGGCCGCGCAGATCGAGCAGTTGCGCGACGCCCAGCGCAAGCTGGTGCAGGCCCAGCGGATCGGGCGCATCGGCAACTGGGAGCTGGACCGGCGCGCCGGCCGTCTCTGGTGGGCCGACGAGGTCTACGAGCTGTTCGGCGTGAGCCGCCAGGATTTCGAGCTCAGTGTCGAGTCGGTCCTGCAACGCGTGCACCCGGCCGATCGCGCTCGGGTGAAGGCCGCGCACGACAGCGCCCTGGCGCAGGGCAAGGTGATGAACCTGGAGTACCGCATCCTCAAGGCCGACGGCGTGGCCTGGCTGCACGAAATCGGGGAGTCGCGCCGCGAGGGCGGCGAGGCGGCCTGGTTCGGCGGCGTGATGCAGGACATCACCGAGCGCAGGCAGGACGAACAGGCCCTGCTGGACAGCCAACGCGAGCTGCAGGGTTACACGCTCATGCTGCAACGCGCGGCCGAAGCGGCGCAGGCGATCATGGCCCACCCCACGCCCGAGGACACCATCCAGGAGGTCGCCGACCAGGCCTGCCGGGTCATCGGCTGCCACCAGGCGCTGGTGCGGCTGGCCGAAA
>JAMPXR010000299.1 GCA_023701085.1 Ramlibacter sp.
CCTGGGCTTTCTGCTGCCTTGCCGCGACGGTTCCATCCACGTCAGCATCGCGGCGCAGTGGGAAACGCTGGTTGAATGGCTGGCCGGCGAAGGCATGGCCGAGGATTTGACCGATCCGAAGTGGCGCGACGCGGCGCTGCGCGCACGCGAGGTGGCGCACATCCGGGCCGTGCTCGGGCGCTGGAGCCTCACTCACGACGCGGACGAGCTGTATCAAACGGCGCAGGCTCTGCGCATGCCGTGGGCACCGGTTCACACGCTGCGGCAGGTACTCGATTGCCCGCAGCTGCGCGCCCGCGGCTTCTTCGGCAACGGCGCGGATGCTTCGTCGGCATCCTTCCCGGGGCTGCCATTCCGGCTCGCCGGCTCACGCCCGCCGGTACGGCAGGTGCCGCGCATCGGCCAGCACAACGACCGGCTAGGGAGCGCCCATCCCGCGCGCGACGCGGCGCGTGCGCGCTACGCCTTGCCCGCGACAACGGCGCGGACACAGCCGCTCGCCGGCTTGCGCGTGCTGGATTTCAGCTGGGTCCTGGCCGGCCCTTACGCCACGCGGATCCTCGCCGACTTCGGCGCCGACGTGATCAAGGTCCAGTCGCTGCGCAGCGCGCGCGATCTAGACGCCAATCACGCTGCCTATTTCGACATGTGGAACCGGAACAAGCGCAGCCTGGCTCTCGACATGAGCCAACCGCAAGCCCGCGGCGTCGCGCTGGACCTGGTGCGGGCCTGCGATGTCGTGGTGCAGAACTTCTCGCCGCGCGTGATGGAAAATTGGGGCCTGAGCTACCCCGCCCTGAAGGCGCTGAACCCGGATCTGATCCTGCTGAGCCTGTCGGCGATGGGACAAACCGGGCCATGGCGTGACCATGTCGCGTTCGGACCGGCGCTGCAGGCCTTGGCCGGCATCACGCAGCAGACAGGCGGTCCGCAGCAGCCCGCCGTGGGGCTGGGCACGGCGCACGCGGACCACCTGATGGGCCTCTATGGTGTGCTGGCGCTGCTGGCTGCGCTGGAGGACCGCGCCGCCGGTGGCGCAGGCCAGCACCTGGACGTATCGGGTTATGAGGCAGCCCGCGGTTTGGTGGGCGCCGAATTGCTGCAGGCGGCCTCGCCCATCCCGCCGGAAAGTCTCGCGCCAGGTGCGGCGCCAGAGGGTTGTTATCCCTGCCGGGGCGACGACCGCTGGTGCGCGCTGTCGGTGGTCGACGAGGCCCAGTGGCGGGCGCTGTGCGAGGTCGCCGGTCAGCCGCAATGGCTGGACAACCCGGCCTGGCGCGACGCTGCCGGGCGGGCCGCGGATGCCCTCGCATTGGACGCAGCGATTGCCGGCTGGACGGCAAGGCACGATGCCAACGAGCTTGCGCGAAGGCTGCAGGCCGCAGGCGTCGCCGCGACAGCCGTGCTCGACGCGCGCGGCCTGCTCGATGATCCGCAGTTGCGCGCGCGGGGTTTCTTCATGCCGGTGATCCATCCGCGCCGCGGCCCGCTGCTGACCGACCGCTCACCGATCCGCTTCGCCGACGAACCGAGCGGGTGTTGGCGCGCCGCCCCGGGGCTCGGCGCCGACAGTCGCGAGGTGTTGCGAGAAGTGCTGGGGTACAGCGACGCGCGCATCGAGCGGCTGAGCCGTGACGGTGTGCTTCGCTAGCGCGCGATTCGACGCATCGCGATGCCGTGCCGGCTTGCCACGTCGACCATTATGAGTAATAATCGTCGGACCGGAGCGGCGATTCCCGTTCGCAGCACGGCCCCGGCGTGGTGTACAAGCGCACCGTCGTTGTCCAGAGAGCCAGTTCGTACGAAAACCGTGTCGGATCACCTTGTCAATCTCCCCGCCGCCTGGCCCGCGCACGGGCGCAAGGTCACCTCGCTGGAGGCGGCCATCAGGGCCTGCGTCGTCCCGGGGCAGACCCTGCACCTGGCCGGCGGCATTGGCGGGCCGGGCGCGGCGGTGTGCGAGCTGATTCGACAGTTCCGGGATCATGCGGCCGCGTTCACGGTCGTCCAGAGCACTGTCTGCGGTCACGCACTCAATCTTGTGCATGCCGGACTGGTGCGAAAGCTCATTTGCGCCGTGGCGGCGGACATCGGCGGGCACGCGCGCCCCAGCCCCGTGATTCACAGGGCCAGCGCCGACGGCGTGATCGAGCTCGAGAACTGGTCGCTGCTGTCGCTGCAGCAGCGGCTGATGGCGGGCGCCCTGGGCCTGCCCTTCATGCCGACGCAGTCGGTGCTAGGCAGCAGCATGGCCGTGGACAATGCGGCGTCGTTTCGGGAGCTCGCGGACCCGTTCGATCCGGGGCATCGGGTCGGCGCAGTGCGGGCGCTGGTGCCGGATCTGTCCATCGTGCACGGATGCATCGCCGATCAGGATGGAAATACGGTGCTCGCCTGCCCTACCGGAGAAGACCTCTGGGGAGCACTGGCCAGCCGCGACGGCGTCATCGTGACAGTCGAGAAGATCGTGCCGGCCGAGCGGCTGCGCCGCCATGCGGCGCTGGTCAGAATTCCAGCCCATCGCGTTCGCGCGGTGTGCGAGGCTCCGCTCGGCTTGCATCCGTTCTCGCTGCCGAACCCCGGTATCGCCGGCTTCACGCCGTATGAACAGGACGACGCATTCCTCGCGCAGATGAGCGCAGCCGCCGCAAAACCCGATTTGCTGGACGCCTGGCTCAAGGACTGGGTCGCCAATCTCGGTTCGCACGCCCACTACCTGAAGCGCCTGGGCCGGCCGCACGTGGCCCGCCTGCGTCAAAGTGCGCGCGCCGCGCCGATGCAGGTGCAGACGAAAGACACCGCGACGCGGTCGAAGCCTGCCGACGCGGACGAGACGATGCTGGTCGTGCTCGCTCGGGAAATCGCGAACAGCGTGCGCTCGCGCGGGCACCGCATCGTTTTGGCCGGCGCCGGCGTGGGCGCCACCGCCGCTTTTCTGGCGCACGCGCTATTGAGAGACGAGGGCATCGCCGTCGATCTCGTCACCGGCAACGGCTTGATCGGGTATTCGCCGGTCCCCGGCCGGTCGGTGCTGCCGACGCAGGCTGGGGTGCGCAGCGCATCGATGCTGTCCGACACGATCATGACGCAAGGCGTCTTCGTCGGCGGCGGTCGCAACCGCTGCCTGAGCGTGCTCGGGGCGGGGCAGATCGATCCGCGGGGAAACCTTAATTCCAGCCGGACCTCGGCTGGAAAATTCCTGGTCGGCTCGGGCGGAGCCAACGACGCATTGAACGCGAGCGAGGTCATTGTCACCGCCACGCAGTCACGCCAGCGTTTCGTCGCCGAGCTTCCGTACCTGACCGGCAAGGGCGAGCGGGTCAGCACGGTCGTTTCGTCGATGGGCGTTTGGCGCAAGCGCGATGCGGCCTCCGAGCTTGAACTCGACGGCATCTTTGCCGCGGGTAGCGACCTTCAGTCCAGCCTGGAGGCGGTTCGCGCCGCTTGCGGCTGGCCGCTGCGCACCGCCGCGCAACCGTCCACCATCGATCCGCCCAGCGCGGCCGAACTGGCGCTGCTGCGGCGGCTACGTCCTTCCACGGAGAACACCTGATGGCAACCTTACTCAATCACTCACCGGCTGGCGCCCCATGGACAAACCTCTGAGCGGCCTTCGGGTCATCGAATGCGCGGGCTATCTCAGCGCGCCCACCGCCGGCTACATGCTGGGCGATCTGGGGGCGGAGGTCATCAAGGTCGAGGACCGCGAAAAGGGCGACCCGACACGCGGCACCTCGGCATTGTTCGGCGCGTCCATGACGATGCCCAACGGCGCGAACGTGCTGTTCGAGACGGCGAACCGCAACAAGAAAAGCATCACCCTCGACCTCAAGAAGGACGAGGGCCGCGAATTGCTGCACCAGCTGGTGGACAAGGCCGATATTTTCTGCACCAACTTCACCCAGGCCACGCTGCGCAAGCTGAAGATCGACTATGAAACCATGCGCGAGCGCCATCCGCGTCTGATCTATGGCCTGGCCACGGGCTACGGCCTGAAAGGACCCGAAACCCGGAGGCGGGCTTTCGACAGCGTGGCACAGGCGCGTTCGAGCATCATGTACGCGTTGGGCGGGGAGCCCGATACGCCGCCGGCGCAGATCGGCGGCCCCGTGTTCGACCAGATGACCGGCACCTTGCTGGCCTACGCGATCCTGGCCGCGCTGGTCAAGCGCGAGCGTTCCGGCGTGGGCCAGCAGGTCGAGGTA
>JAMPXR010000300.1 GCA_023701085.1 Ramlibacter sp.
CCCCAGGACCGCAGCGTCAGCAGGCCCTCGAATTGCGTCTCGAACGCCGGCCCGCCCTGCTGCGGCGGCGTGACCTCGCCCCAGCCGTAGGCGAAAAAGCTCAGCGGCCTGCGCCGCGCGATGGCGGGGTCGAGCTGGCGCACCGCGCCCGCCGCGGCATTGCGCGGGTTCACGAAGGTCTTTTCTCCCTTGGCGCCGCCGGCGATCCTTTCACGCTGCGATTCGTTGAGCCGCTCGAAGTCGTCGCGCCGCATGTACACCTCGCCGCGCACTTCGAGGACGGCCGGGGCGTCCTTGGGCAGGCGCAAGGGGATCTGCCCGATGGTGCGGATGTTCTGCGTGACGTCCTCGCCGACTTCGCCGTCGCCGCGCGTGGCCGCCTGCACCAGCGTGCCGTTTTCGTAGCGCAGGTTGACCGCCAGGCCGTCGAACTTCAGCTCGGCCACGTATTCGACGGGCGGGTCGGCCTCGGTCAGCCCCAATTCGCGCCGCACGCGCGCATCGAAAGCGCGCGCGCCGCTGGGCTCGATGTCGGTCTCGGTGCGGATGGAGAGCATCGGCACGGTGTGGCGCACCTTGGCGAAGCCTTCCAGGAGCTTGCCGCCCACGCGCTGTGTCGGCGAGTCGGGCGTCAGCAGTTCGGGATGCTGCGCCTCCAGCGCCTGCAGCTCGCGAAACAGCTTGTCGTATTCCGCGTCCGGGATTTCGGGGTCGTCCAGGACGTAATAGCGGTGGGCGTGATGGTGGAGCAGCTCGCGCAGGGCGTCGACCCGTTCCTGGAGGGTGGGCGCAACCGTCATGGCGATGGCAGGGGCAGCGGGCCGCCCGCTTTACGAGAACAGGCGGCGTGCCTGCGGCGAACCGGCCGCCAGGTCGCGCGCGTCCAGCGTGTCGTACAGCTTCTCCAGGTCGGCGCCTATGGCGTCCAGGGCCTCTTCACGGATCACCTGCCCGTTGTCGTCGGTGATCTCGCCCTCCATGGCGTCGGCCAGGGCCAGGGCGGTGTCGCGCATCCGCGCGAACGGCGCCTCGCCGCGCTGCACCTGGGGCACGTCCAGGCTGAGGGTGACCGATCGCAGGGCGGACTGGGCCGGATCGTCGGCCATCGCCGCTTGCGAGTCGAACGTCAGGCCCAGCATGGGGTGCGCGCCGGGCGCGGCGGCGGGCAGCACCATGCGCCCGGGAATAACGCCCGCCACGAACCCTAGCCGCGACGCGTTCTGCTGCACGTAGCCGGGGCTCCAGGCGGCATTCCTGGCGCGCAGGGTGAAGCCCAGCTGCGCGTCGTGGCCGCTCGCGAACTGGTCGAGCTCGCGGGCCCGCGCCACTTCCTCGAGCATCTCGGGGAACTCCGGCGCGCCATTGACGGCGTCGGCGAACGCCTGGACCTTGACGACGAACTCCGAGTATTCGATCTCGTTGAGCGCGCCGGTGCGATTGGCCAGCTGCACGCCGGCCTGGAAGGCGCTGTAGCGCTGCCCCGGCTGCGGCGTCTCCCACTGCTGCGTGATGTCGTTGAAGCCTTCGATGGCGAACGGCTTGCTGCCGGCGCGGCGCGTGGGCGGCATCGCCGCCAGCGCGGCTTCGCCCGAGACCGGGCCTTCCAGCGCGATCGGTGTGAGCACGTCGATCAGCGCATCGAGGCCGGGCTTCTTCTCGGGCACCGGCAGCGGCGGGACCATGCTGGGGTCGAACACCGGGTCCTCGCGCTCCTCCAGCGGCCGCGGCCCGCCCGCGGGCGTGGCGCCCTCGGGCTGGCGCGGCGCGTTCCGGCGCGCCGTCCAGGTGTTCCAGGCCACCAGCAGCGCCAGCAGCAAGCCGCCCAGGATGGCCAAACCGAGGGAAAAGCTGCTCACGCGACCCCCGCGCTCACGCGCGACCTCCACGATCCGTGCGCTCTCATGCGGCTTCCGCCATGGAGACCGCGGCTTCCATGTCCACCGCCACGATGCGGGAAACCCCCTGCTCCTGCATGGTCACGCCGATCAGCTGCTCGGCCATTTCCATCGCGATCTTGTTGTGGCTGATGAAGAGGAACTGGGTCTCGTGGCTCATGCTGGTGACCAGCCGGGAGTAGCGTTCGGTGTTGGCGTCGTCCAGCGGCGCGTCCACCTCGTCCAGCAGGCAGAACGGCGCCGGGTTGAGCTGGAAGATCGCGAACACCAGGGCGATGGCGGTCAACGCCTTCTCGCCGCCCGACAGCAGGTGGATGGTCTGGTTCTTCTTGCCGGGCGGCTGCGCCATGACCTGCACGCCGGAATCCAGGATTTCGTCGCCGGTCATCACCAGCCGCGCATTGCCGCCGCCGAACAGCTCGGGGAACATCTTGCCGAAGTGCTCGTTGACGGTGTTGAAGGTGCCCGCCAGCAGCTCGCGCGTTTCGCCGTCGATCTTGCGGATGGCGTCTTCCAGGGTGGTGATCGCCTCGTTCAGGTCGGCCGACTGCGCGTCCAGGAATTGCTTGCGCTCGCGCGCCGTGCTCAGCTCGTCCAGCGCCGCCAGGTTCACCGCGCCCAGCGCGGTGATTTCCCGGTGCAGCCGGTCGATGTCGCCCTGCATCCCGGCCAGCCGGACCTTGCCCTCCTCGATGGAGCGGCCGACGGCTTCGAGGTCGGCCTGCGCATCGGCGAGCAGCTGGCTGTACTGATCGAAGCCCAAGCGCGCCGCCTGCTCCTTGAGCTGGAAGTCGGTGATGCGTTGGCGCAGCGGGTCGAGCTCGCGCTCCAGCCGCAGGCGGCGTTCGTCGCTGGCCCGCAGCTTCGCGGTGAGATCGTCGTATTCGCTGCGCCTCGCGCCCAGCGCCTGCTCGCGCTCCAGCTTCAGGGCCAGGGCGCTTTGCAAGCCGGCCTGCGCCGCGGCATCGGTGAGGCGCGCGAGCTCGCCGCGTGCGCGCTCCTCCTCGGCGGCGATGCCTTCGGCCTGCTCGGTCGCCGTCTGGATCGCGCGCTGCAGCTCGGCCTTGCGGGCTTGCGCCGAGCGCTGCGCGAACTGCGCTTCCTGCGCTTCCCGCTCCAGCCCGCGCTGCTGCTCCCGGCATTCGGCCAGTTTTCGCTCGGCCTCGATCACCCGGTCTCCCAGCTGCGCGTGGCGTTCCTGGCTGTCGGCCAGCTGCATGTCGAGCTCTTCGAAGCGCCCCTCCGCGGTGACGCGGCGCTCCTGCAGTTCCTCCAGCGACGCGTCCACCTCGGCCAAGTCGCCGGCGATCTGTTCGGTGCGGGCGCGCGTCTGCTCGGCCAGTTGCGCCAGCCGCAGGGTCTCGACCTGCAGTTCGTGGGCGCGGCTTTGCGTGTCGGCGGCTTCGCGCCGCGCCGACACCAGCCGCTGCGACGCATCGGTGTAGCCGGCTTCCGCCCGCACCAGCGCGGAGCGGGCTTCCTCGGCGATCAAGGCCTGCGCGCGCAGCTGCTTTTCGAGGTTCTCGATCTCCTGCTGGCGCGCCAGCAGGCCGGCCTGCTCGGAATCCTGCGCGTAGAAGCTCACGCTGTGGGCCGTGACCGCGTGGCCGCTGCGCACGTAGATCGCCTCGCCCGGCCGCAGCTTGTCGCGGCCCGCCAGGGCCTCTTCGAGGTCGCGGGCGGTGTAGCAGCCGTGCAGCCAATCGGCCAGCAGGGCGCGCTGGCCCGCGTCGTTGAGCCGCAGCAGATCCGACAGGCGCGGCAGCGTGGCCTGGGCTTCGGGCGTGCCCGCGGCCGGCGGGCTGTAGAACGCCAGCCTGGCCGGCGGCGCATCGGCCGCGAAGGCGCGCACCATGTCCAGCCGCGAGATTTCCAGCGAGTTCATGCGCTCGCGCAGCGCCGCTTCCAGTGCGCTTTCCCAGCCCTGCTCGACGTGGATGCGGCTCCACAAGCCTTGCAGGCCGTCCAGCCCGTGCCGGGCCAGCCAGGGCCGCAGCTTGCCGTCGGTCCTGACCTTTTCCTGCAGCGCCTTGAGCGCTTCCATGCGCGCCGACAGGTCGGCCTGCTTGTGGCTTTCGGTGTTGACCGCATGCTGCCGGCCGCGCCGCTCTTCATCGAGCGCAGGCACCTGCTCCTGCAACTCGTGCAGCCGGGCATCCGCGGTATCGGCCGCCTCCTGTGCCTGCGCCAGCTGGGCCTGGAGATTCACCAGGCGCGCTTCGTCGGGCGCGGCCAGGGCGTTGCGGTCCGCGGCCAGCCGCTCGCGACGCTGGGTCAGCTGGCGCGCCTGTTCCTCGATGTTGCGCTGA
>JAMPXR010000301.1 GCA_023701085.1 Ramlibacter sp.
CCAGCCGCCGGCCCTGGTACACGCGGCAGGAAATGGAAACCTTGCCGGAGGCGCGGGCCGCGCTGCGCGGGCGCGAGATCGCCTACCTGGCCGATCCGCTGGACGCACTGCTGCTGCAGATCCAGGGATCGGGGCGGGTGCGCATCGCCGAACCCGACGGGCGGGTGCGCACCGTGCGGCTGGCCTACGCGGCCAGCAACGAGCAGCCGTACCGCAGCGTGGGCGGCTGGCTGCAGCAGCAGGGGGCGATCCGCGACGCCTCCTGGGCGGGCATCCGCGCGTGGGCCCGCGACAATCCGCGCCGCCTCAACGAGCTGCTGTGGAGCAATCCGCGAACCGTCTTCTTCCAGGAGGAGCCGCTGGGCGATTTCGACGCCGCCTTCGGCCCGCGCGGCGCGCAGGGCGTCGCGCTGACCCCGGGGCGGTCGATCGCGGTCGACAAGGACAGCATCCCCTACGGCACGCCGGTCTGGCTCGTGTCGCACGGTCCGGCCGCCAATTTGCGGCGGCTGGTGCTGGCGCAGGACACCGGCAGCGCGATCGTCGGCGCGCTGCGCGCCGATTACTTCACCGGCTGGGGCCCCGAGGCGGGCGACCTGGCCGGCCGGCTGAAGCAGCCGCTGCGCTTGTGGGTGCTGTGGCCGCGCTGAGCGCGCGGCCGTGCGCGGCCGGCGACGCCATCAGCCGGCGCGCGCGCCCAGGTGCGACAGCGGCAGACTGCTGCTGGCCTTGACTTCGCCCAGCGAAAAGCTGGTGTGCAGGTCTTTCACGTTCGGCAGGTTGATCAGCACCTTGCGGGCGAACTGCGAAAACGTGTCCAGGTCGCGCGACACCACCTGCAGCTCGAAGGTGCCGGCGCCGCTGATGTAATGGCAGGAGATGATCTCGGGGATCTTGCGGATCGCCTCTTCCATTTCGCGCGTGAGCTCGCCGGTGTTGCGGTTCGCGTCCAGGCGCACGAACGCGAGCACGCCCAGGCCGATCTTGTGGCGGTCGATCTCCGCGTGATAGCCCTTGATGTAGCCGGCCTGCTCCAGGGCGCGCACGCGGCGCCAGCAGGGCGCCGCCGACAGGCCGACCCGCTGGGCCAGTTCGGCATTGGTGAGGCGCCCGTCGGCCTGCAGCTCCCTGAGGATGGCCAGGTCGAATTTATCCATTGTTTCCATGTTTGCCCTATTCGAGAAAGAATCTTTCTCAATTTAGTGATTGTCAGGCATACAAAGAAAACACGTATCCGGACACCGGGCATACACTTTGCAGTCCCCATCCGCGCCGGCCGGCCGCGCGCATGGCCCAAGCCGGCCCGGCCGGCTGGAACGACTCGCATCAACTGGAGACAAGACGTCGATGAACGCCCCGCTGCCCGAACACGTCCGCAAAGCCCTGGAAACGGTCACGCTCGAGGACAAGTACTCGCTCGACGACGGGCGCGCCTTCATGAGCGGCGTGCAGGCCCTGGTCAAGCTGCCGATGCTGCAACGCCTGCGCGATGCGCGGGCGGGCAAGAACACCGCCGGCTTCATCAGCGGCTACCGCGGCTCGCCCCTGGGCGGCTACGACCAGGCGCTGTGGAAGGCCGGCAAGTACCTGAAGGCGCAGAACATCGTCTTCCAGCCGGGCGTGAACGAGGAGCTGGCGGCCACGGCGATCTGGGGCACGCAGCAACTGGGCTTCGCGCCGCCCGGCACCCGCAGGTTCGACGGCGTGTTCGGCATCTGGTACGGCAAGGGGCCGGGCGTGGACCGCAGCGGCGACGTGTTCAAGCACGCCAACCTGGCCGGCACCACGCCCTGGGGCGGCGTGATCGCCGTGGCCGGCGACGACCATGTGGCCAAGAGCTCGACCGCCGCGCACCAGAGCGACCACATCTTCAAGGCCTGCGGCCTGCCGGTGTTCTTCCCGGCGACCGTGCAGGAAATCCTGGACCTGGGCATCCACGCGTTCGCGATGAGCCGCTATGCCGGCGTGTGGACCGGCATGAAGACCATCCAGGAAATCGTGGAGTCCAGCGCCACCGCGATCATCGATCCGCAGCGTGTCGATGTCAGGATTCCCGCCGATTTCGAGATGCCGCCCGGCGGCCTGCACATCCGTTGGCCGGACAACGCGCTGGCGCAGGAAGCGCGCCTGTTCGACTACAAGTGGTACGCGGCGCTCGCGTACATCCGCGCCAACCGGCTGAACTACAACGCGATCGAGGGCCCTAACGACCGCTTCGGCCTGATCGCCAGCGGCAAGGCGTACAACGACACGCGCCAGGCGCTGCTCGACCTCGGGCTGGACGACGACGCCTGCCGGCGCCTGGGCATCCGGCTGCACAAGGTGGGTGTGGTGTGGCCGCTGGAGGCCCAGGCCACGCGCGAATTCGCGCAGGGCCTGCGCGAGATCCTGGTCGTGGAGGAAAAGCGCCAGGTGATCGAATACCAGGTGAAAGAGCAGCTGTACAACTGGCGGCCCGACGCGCGGCCCCTGGTGCTGGGCAAGTTCACCGAGATCGAAGGCGACTTCTCCGGCGGCGAATGGGCGATGCCCAACCCCACGGGCAGCACGCTGCTGCGCGCTGGCGCCGACCTGTCGCCCGCGCTGGTGGCCCGCGCGATCGCGCAGCGCCTCAAGAAGATGGGGCTGGCCGGCGACATGGCCGCGCGCATCGACGCGCAGCTCGCGATCCTGGACGCCAAGGAGCGCGCGATGCAGGTGCTCGAGGTCAAGGCCGACCGCGCGCCCTGGTTCTGTTCCGGCTGCCCGCACAACACCTCGACGGTCGTGCCCGAGGGCTCGCGCGCGATGGCGGGCATCGGCTGCCATTTCATGGCGACCTGGATGGACCGCTCGACCATCGGCTTCACGCAAATGGGCGGGGAGGGCGTTCCCTGGGTGGGCCAGCAGCCGTTTTCCAGCGAGCCGCATGTGTTCGCCAACCTGGGCGACGGCACCTACTTCCACAGCGGCCTGCTGGCGATCCGCCAGTCGATCGCCGCCGGCGTGAACATCACCTACAAGATCCTGTACAACGATGCGGTCGCCATGACCGGCGGGCAGCAGGTGGGCGAGCGGCCGGAAGGGCATTCGGTGATCCAGATCGTGCACAGCCTGCTGGCCGAGGGCGTGACCCGCGCGGTGGTCGTGACCGACGAGCCGGAAAAGTACGGCGCGGCCAAATTGCCCGCGGACGTGCCGGTGCATCACCGCGACGCGCTGGACCGCATCCAGCGCGAGTTCCGGCAGATCCAGGGCACCACGGCCATCATCTACGACCAGACCTGCGCGACCGAAAAGCGCCGGCGCCGCAAGCGCGGCACCCTGGTCGATCCGGCCGTGCGGGTCGTGATCAACGACCTGGTGTGCGAGGGCTGCGGTGACTGCGGCGCCAAGAGCAATTGCCTGTCGGTGGAACCGCTGGAAACCGAGTTCGGCCGCAAGCGGACCATCAACCAGAGCACCTGCAACAAGGACACGAGCTGCCTCAAGGGTTTCTGCCCCAGTTTCGTGACGGTCGAAGGCGGAAAACTCAAGGGGAGAACGCGGGCGCAAGCGCCCGTGTCCTTCGATGGCATCGAACTGCCCGAGCCGGCACTGCCGGCCCCGGAAGGCGCCTACGGCATCGTGGTGGCGGGCGTCGGCGGCACCGGCGTCATCACCATCGGCCAGCTGCTGGGCATGGCAGCGCACATCGAAGGCAAGGGCATCGTCACCCAGGACGCGGCCGGCCTGGCGCAAAAAGGCGGCGCCACCTGGAGCCATGTGCTGATCGGCCCGCGGCAGGAGGACATACGAACGAGCCGGGTCAGCATGGCGGGCGCCGACCTGGTCATCGGCTGCGACCCGATCGTGAGCGCGGGCAGCGAAACGGTGCTGCGCATGCGCGAGGGCCGAACCCGCGTGGCCTTGAATGCGCACAGCGCGCCGACGGCGGCATTCGTGAAGAACCCCGACTGGGCCAACCCCGCCGACGCCTGCGCCGCCGAGATCGCCAAGGCGGTGGGCGCCGAAAGCGTGGCGGCCTTCAACGCGGATGCCGTGGCGACCCGGCTGATGGGCGACAGCATCTACACCAACTCGATGATGCTGGGCTTCGCCTGGCAGAAGGGCTGGGTTCCGCTGGGCCGCGAATCGCTGATGCGGGCCATCGAACTGAACGGCGTGGCGGTGGAAGGCAACAAGGCGGCTTTCATGTGGGGCCGCCTGGCGGCGCACGACCC
>JAMPXR010000302.1 GCA_023701085.1 Ramlibacter sp.
GCAGGAGGGTGAACGGGTGCGGCGCGGCCAGGTGCTTGCCCGCCTCGATGCCGCGGACGTGGAAGGCGGCATCCGCCAAACGCGCGCGGCCCAAGGCGCAGCCGAGGCCGCCTTCCGGGATGCGCAGACCGACCGCGAGCGATTCGAGCGCCTGTTCGAACGCGGCAGCGTCTCGGAAAACGAGATGCGCAAGGTGCGCCTGAAGTTTGACGCCGCCCGCGAGGTCCTGAACCAGGCGCGCGCCGGTCTCGACACGGCGCTGGCCCAGCGCGCCTATGCCGAAATCGTCAGCCCCGTGGCCGGCACGGTGGTGGCCCGCCTGAAACGGGCCGGCGATCTCGCTGTGCCCGGCATGCCGTTGTTGACCGTGGAGTCGGGGCGTGGCCTGCTGTTCGAGACCTTCGTGGCGGAAGGCCAGGTCGCCGCCATGGGCGAGGGCAAGCCGGCGGTGGTCAGCCTTGACCGCCTGCCCACGCCCTTGGAAGGCACGGTGACCCGGGTGGTTCCCTCCGGCGATCCTGTTACTCGCAGCTACCAGGTCAAGATCGCGCTGCCAGAGACGGTAGGGCTGATGCCGGGGATGTTCGGCCGCGCAGTCTTCACGGTCGGGGAAAGCCCCTCGCCGGTGGTGCCGCGGCGGGCGCTGGCCGAGCGCGGCGGGCTCACCGGCGTTTTCGTGCTGGACGGCGAGGGCCGGGCGCTGTTCCGCTGGCTGCGCACCGGCCGCGAATGGCCCGACCGGGTCGAGGTGAGCGCCGGTCTGGCAGCCGACGAGCGCTTCGTGGCAGCGGTCGAGCCCGCCCTGCGCGACGGCGACCGCGTCATGCCGGCGGAGGCGCCGTGATGACCGACCGCAGACTCAACAGCGCCGGACGCCTGGCCGAGATATTCGTTTCCTCCAAACTGACCGTGCTGTTCATGCTCGCCTGTGCGCTGCTGGGCCTGCTGGCAATGGCGCTCACCCCGCGCGAGGAAAACCCGCAGATCGTGGTGCCCGGCGCCGAGGTGCGGGTGGCCCTGCCCGGCGCCTCCCCCGAAGAGGTGGAGGAACTAGTGATCCGGCCACTGGAGGGTATCGTCAAGCAGATCCCGGGGGTGGACCACACCTACGCCACGGCAATGAACTCGCTGGGCGTGCTGATGGTGCAGTTCAAGGTAGGGGAGAACAAGGAGAAATCCCTGGTCAAGCTCTACGACCGCGTGCTCGGCCAGCGCGACCGCCTGCCCCTCGGGGCGATGGAGCCGCTCATCCGCAGTGTGGACGTAGACGACGTGCCCATCGTCACGGTCACTCTGGCCTCGGAGCGCTATGACGACTATGCGCTGAAGCGGCTGGCCGACCGCATGCTGGAGGGGCTGCGCAGCCTGGAGGCGGTATCCACCACTTTCGTGCAGGGTGGCCGCGACCGGGAGATGCGCATCGAACTAGACCCGCAGCGCCTGCAGTCCTTTGGCGTGACGCTGGACCAGGTGCGCGCCTTCCTGAGCGCGGGCAACGTCGCCGCTCCCCTGGGCACGGTGGTGCAGCAGGGCGAGAACCGCCAGGTGTACCTGGACGGCTTCCTCGCCTCGGCGGAGGAGCTCGGGCGCCTGATCGTCGGCAACCACGCCGGCCGCCCCATCTACCTGGGCGAGGTGGCGCGCGTCGTCGACGGCCCCCCCGAAGAGCGGGATAAACTGAGCCGCATGGCCTTCGGTCCGGCCGATGCGCGCTTCGGCAAGGTGCAGCAGGCGGAGATGCCGGCGGTGACACTGGCTGTGGCCAAGAAGGCCGGCACCAATGCCGTGGTCGTTGCTGATGAGGTGCTCGCCCGCATCGAGCGGATGCGGGTGCAATTCGTACCGGCCGACGTCGAGCTCGTGGTGACCCGCAACGACGGCCAGAAGGCGGACGCCGCCGTCAACGGCCTGATCGAGCACCTGGGCATCGCCGTGCTGGCCGTGTTCCTGGTGACCGCCGTCTTCCTGGGGCTGAAGGAGGCGCTGATCGTGGGCGTGACGGTGCCGCTGATTCTGGCGCTCACCCTGGGCGCGGCCTATTTCGGGAGCCTGACCATCAACCGCGTCTCCCTGTTCGCGCTGATCCTATCGCTCGGGCTGCTGGTCGATGCCGCGATCGTCGTCATCGAGAACATCCACCGCCGCTACGCCCGCCTCGGCCAGGAGGACAAGGCGCGGGCCACGGTGCAGGCGGTCAACGAGATCGGCTCCCCCACCAACCTTGCGACGCTGGCGGTGATGCTGGTGTTCGGCTCGCTGCTGATCGTCTCCGGCATGACGGGGCAGTATTTCTATCCGGTCGCCTTCAACGTCCCCGTCGCCATGGCCGCCTCCCTGCTGGTGGCCTATGCCGTCGTGCCCTGGGCGGCCAACCGCTGGCTCAAACCGGGCGAGGGGCACGACCTGGAAGACCACAACACCGGGGACCGCCTGCACCGCTTCTACCACGCACTCATGGCACCCTTGGTGGACCGCCCGCCCAGACGGCGGGGCGTCTTTCTGCTGGCCGCCCTGGCGATCGTGCTCTCCCTGTTCCAGGCCGCCTGGCAGTTCGTGCGCCCGGCGGGTCTGAGCGGGCCGCAGGCATGGTTCGGCGTCGAGATGGCGATGATGCCCAAGGACGACAAGAATACCTTCAACATCACCTTCGACCTGCCGGAGACCACCCCGGTAGAAACCACCGATCGCCTCGCCCGCGAGATCGGTGCCCTGTTGCGCCAGAACCCCGACGTGAGCGATTACCAGAGCTGGATCGGCCAGGCCGGTGTGATCGACTTCAATGGCCTGCTGCGCGGCGCCGGCAGCAAGCAGGGACCGCATGTGGGGGAAGTCCGCGTCAACCTCCGGGACAAAACGGCGCGCGACAAGACCTCAATCGATATCGTTCGCGAGCTGCGTCCCGCGGTGCAGGCCATCGCCGCGCGCTTCCCCGGCAGTACCGTGCAGCTGGTGGAAGACCCGCCGGGGCCGCCGGTGCGCGCCACGGTGCTGGCCGAAATCTACGGCACCGACCCGCAGCAACTGCGCGCGCTCTCCGGGCAGGTCAAAGCGGCCTTCGGGCAAACCTACGACATGGTCGAAGTCACCGACACCGAGGTCGAGGATGTGTACCAACACCGCCTGACCGTCGACCGGGAAAAGGCCGCGCTCTCCGGGCTGACCGTCGCCGAGGTGGCCGTCGCGCTGCGCCGCTTGATCGACGGCGAGGCATTGGGGCGCGCCCATGTTCAAGGCGAAAAGAACCCCGTGCCCATCCGCTTGCAAATCCCGCGCAGCCACCAAATCGACCCCGAACTGCTGACACGGGTGTCGCTGACCAATCGGCAGGGCCAGCGGGTGCCGTTGTCGGAACTGGTGCAGGTGGCGCCCGCCCGGGCCGACCGGCCCATCCTGCACAAGGATGGCGAGCGCGTCACCTTCGTGGGCGGCGAGCTCGAATCCACCGCCCCCGTCTACGCGGTGCTCGATCTCGACCGGCGCCTGGACGGCCTGGCGCTGGCCGACGGCAGCCGCCTTGTGACCGGCAACCTGCGCTTCAAGCCGGTGGCGCCCGACACCCTGGACGGCCCCCGCCTGCTCTGGGATGGCGAACTGCGCATGACGCTCGATACCTACCGCGACATGCTGGGTGCCCTGGGGCTGGCGATCACCTTCATCTTCCTGGTGCTGGTGGCCTATTACCAGTCCTTCAGCCTGCCGCTGGTCGCCATGGCGGCGATCCCCCTGGGGCTGGCCGGTGTCTTTCCGGGACACTGGCTCATGGGGCAGCCGTTCAACGCCACCTCCATGATCGGCATCATCGCTCTGGCCGGCGTGGTGGTGCGCAACTCGCTGCTCATCATCGACTTCGTGCTCGACTACCGGCGCCAGGGCATGGACCTGCGCGAAGCCATCCTCGAAGCCGGTGCGGTGCGCCTGCGTCCCATCCTGCTGACGGCGCTGGCCATCGTCCTGGGCAGCGCCGTGATGCTCGCCGACCCGGTGTTCGGCGGCCTGGCCATCTCGCTGATCTTCGGCACGCTGGTCTCCACCGTGCTCACCCTGATCGTCGTGCCCCTGCTGCTCTATCTGCTGCTGCGCCACAAACAGCGCAAAGAAGCGGCCACAAAAGAAGGAACAACATGAATTCCGCTCATCACCCAAAAAGACTCCGCGGCCTGCTGCCGCTGGCAGGCCTGGCCGCCGCGCTGCTCGCGGGCAAC
>JAMPXR010000303.1 GCA_023701085.1 Ramlibacter sp.
CGGCTGGTGTCCTTGCCGGCCAGCAGCGCGACGCCGCCGGCCAGCACCGTGCCGATGATGAACTGGCCCTCGGCGCCGATGTTCCAGACGTTGGAGCGAAAGCACACCGCCAGCCCCAGCGCGATGACCAGCAGCGGCGTGGCCTTGACCATCAGCTCGCCCAGCGCGTACGGCGACTTGACCGGCTCCCAGAAGAACACCTGCAAGCCCTTGACCGGGTCCTTGCCCAGCGCGGCGAACAGCATCACGCCGATCACCACCGTGATGGCCAGCGCCAGCAGCGGCGAGGCCACGCTCCAGAACCGCGAGGCCTGCGGACGGAGTTCGAGCTTAAGCATGGTCCGGGTCCTGGCGCAGCGCCTCTTGTTCCCCGAGACGCCGGCCGAGCGATCCCGCGGGCGTTTCGCGCAGCGGCTGCACCACCCACAGGCCGCTCATCCACTCGCCGATCAGGGAGACGCTGGCGCGGGCGCGTTCTATCGGCGGCGACAGCCGGCCCTTGGCGATCACGTGCAGCCGGTCGCTGATTTCGAACAGCTCTTCCAGTTCCTCGCTGAAGACCAGCACGGCGCAGCCCGCGTCGCGCAGCGCCAGCAGTTCGCCGCGGATCTGCGCCGAGGCGCCCACGTCGACGCCCCAGGTCGGCTGCGAGGCGATGAGGAGCTTGGGGTTGGCGTCGATCTCGCGCCCGACGATGAACTTCTGCAGGTTGCCGCCCGACAGCGACTGGGCCGCCGCGTGCGGGCCGCCGGCCTTGACGTTGAAGCGCGCGATGATGCGCCGCGCCTGCGCCTCCAGCGCCTTGACACGGATCCAGCCGCTGCCGTGGATCGCCTCGGTGCGCGTGAGCATGAGGTTGTGCGCCAGCCCCAGCGTGGGCACGGCGCCGCGCCCGAGCCGCTCTTCCGGCACAAAGTGCACGCCCAGGTGCCGGCGGTGCGCCGGGCCGAAGCGGCCCACGGCCTTGCCGAACACCTGGATCATCGAGGGCTGCGCCCGCGTGTCCTCGCCGGACAGCGCGAGCAGCAGCTCCTGCTGGCCGTTGCCCGACACGCCCGCGATGCCCACCACTTGGCCGGCGCGCACCTCGAATGAAATGGCGTCCAGGTCAACGCCGAACTGGTCCTCGCGCGGCAGGTGCAGCGCCTGCACGTTCAAGACGACCGCGCCGGGCTTTCGGTCGTGATGCTCCAGCCGCGGCGGTTCGGCCCCGATCATCAGCCGCGACAGCGAAGCGTTCGATTCGCGCCGCGGATCGCACACGCCCGTCACCTGGCCGGCGCGCAGCACGGTGCAGGCGCTGCACAGCTCGCGGATTTCAGGCAGCTTGTGGCTGATGTACAGGATGCTGCAGCCCTCCGTGGCCAGTTGCCTGAGCACGACGAAGAGCTTGTCCACGGCCTGCGGCGTGAGCACGGAGGTCGGCTCGTCCAGGATCAGCAGCTTGGGATTGGCGAGCAGGGCGCGGATGATTTCGACCCGCTGCATCTCGCCCACCGACAGGGTGTGCACCGGCCGCGCCGGGTCCAGGTCCAGTCCGTATTCGCGCGCCTTGGCCGTGATGCTGTGCGTCACCTGGCCGAGCGTCAGGTTCTTTTCCAGGCCCAGCCAGACGTTCTCGGCCACCGTCAGCGTGTCGAACAGGCTGAAATGCTGGAACACCATGCTGATGCCCAGCGCGCGCGCCTCGTGCGGGTTGCGGATGTGCACCGGCTGGCCGTTCCACAGCACGCTGCCCTCGTCGGGCTTCACCGCCCCGTAGATGATCTTCATCAGGGTGGATTTGCCCGCGCCGTTTTCGCCCAGCACGGCATGGATCTCGCCGGGCTGGACGGAAAGCGACACGTCGTCGTTGGCCACCACGGCCGGGTAACGCTTGCTGATGTGCGCGAGCTGGAGTCTGGGAATGCTCACTTCTGGGGCTATCCTTGTGCCGGGGAACCGTCTTCCGCCGTCTTCCAGGCCCGCTTCAAATCAACCATACTGGACTTCATGGAGTCGAACACCATCAGATTCATCCGCCGCGGCGTGCTGGTTTCGCCGAGCAATGTACCACCCGAGCGGACGCTGCTCGAACTGCTGAGGGAAGAACTGGGCGCCACCGGCACCAAGGAAGGATGCGCGGAAGGCGACTGCGGGGCCTGCACGGTCGTGATCGGTGAATTGACGGACGGCCCGGCCGAAAATCGCATCCGCTACCGCGCGATCAACAGCTGCATCCGGCTGGCCCACTCGATCGACGGCATGGCGCTGTGGACCGTGGAGGACCTGGCCGCGGCCGACGGCGCGCTGCACCCGGCGCAGCAGGCGATGGTGCAGTGCCACGGCTCGCAATGCGGGTTTTGCACGCCGGGCTTCGTGATGAGCTTGTTCGCCCTGTACCAGAACCACGTCTGCCGCGGCGAGCCGGTCACCCGCGAACGGGCCCAGCAAGCGCTGTCCGGCAACCTGTGCCGCTGCACCGGCTACCGGCCCATCCTGGACGCCGCCTGCCAGATGGAGAAGATGCCGCTGCTGCGGGTGGATGAGGCGAAGCTGGCCATGCAGCTGGGATCACTGAGAACGGCGGGGCAACCTGAGCTTTTGACGGGAAGCGGTCCCTTGGGCATCGCGGCAGCAGGGCCCGTACCGACCTTGTCGGACGGCTCGGACCAGATGGAATCGCCAGCAGCGGCGGGCGCCTATCTCCTGCCGAAGACCCTGGCCGGCCTGCTGGCTGCACGCGCCGCCCACCCGGACGCGCAGATCGTCGCCGGCTGCACCGACGTCGGCCTGTGGGTGACCAAGCTGCACATGCAGTTCGACAAGGTGCTCGACCTGACCGGCGTCGAGGAACTGCGGCGCGTCGAACACTACGAGCATCACATCGCGATCGGCGCGGCCGTGACGCTGACGGATGCGTTCGACGCCCTGGTGGTGCAGCGGCCGCAGCTGGCGGCCTTCGCGAACCGCTTTGCGGGCCTGCCGGTGCGCAACGCCGGAACGATGGGCGGCAACGTCGCCAACGGCTCGCCGATCGGCGATTCCATGCCGCTGCTGATCGCGCTGCGCGCCCATGTGGTGCTGATGAGCCTGCGCGGCCACCGGGAGATGCCGCTGGAGGATTTCTACACCGGCTACCGCAAGAGCGTGCTGGCGCCGGACGAGGTGCTGGCCTGGATCAAGGTGCCGCGACCCGCGCCCGGCGAGTTCCTGCGCGCCTACAAGGTCAGCAAGCGCTACGACGACGACATCTCGGCGGTCTGCCTGGTCGTCAACATGACGCTCGAAAACGGCACGGTCGCGAAGATTTCCATAGGCGCCGGCGGCGTGGCGCCCGTGCCCGCGCGCGCCACGGCAACCGAGTCCTTCCTGCGGGGCCGGCCGTGGAACCAGCAGGCGGCGCGCGAAGCCGCCAAACGTCTGCGCGCCGAGTTCCGGACGATCACCGACATGCGCGCTTCGGCCGGCTATCGCCGCGCGGTGCTGGGCAACCTGGTGCAGCGCTTCTGGCTGGAGAGCCAGGGCGTGCGGCAGATCAACCTCGAGAGCTTCGTGCTGGAGGAAGCGGCATGAACCTGCGCGAGGGCGAGTTCACTGCCGCCACGGGCGGCGGGCCCGGCGGCGCGGCCGACGCGGGCGAGCGCAACCTGGCGCCGGCCACGCGCTCGCCGCACCGGCAAGCCTCCAGCGGCCCGGCGGTCGGCCAGGCGCGCGCGCACGAGAGCGCCGGGGCGCATGTGGCGGGCACCGCGACTTACGTGGACGACATTCCCGAGCTCAAGGGCACCCTGCACGCCGCGCCTATCCTGTCCACCGTGGCGCACGGGCGCCTGCTCGGTGTGGAGCCCGACGCCGCCTTGCGCATGCCCGGCGTGCGCGGCGTGGTGCTGGCCGCCGACATCCCCGGAGACCCCGTGCTGGCCACCTTCGTGCACGACGAGCCGGTGTTCGCCCGCGACAAGGTCGAACACGTCGGGCAGGTTGTCGGCCTCGTGGTGGCCGACAGCGCCATGCAGGCACGGCGCGCCGCGCGCCAGGTGCGGCTGAAGATCGCAGCGCTGGCGCCGGTGCTGACGCCGCGGCAGGCGCACGCGGCGCACAGCTACGTCCTGCCGCCGGTCACCGTGCGCCGCGGCGACCCCGAAGCCGCGCTGGCGCGCTCGCGCCACGTGCTGGACGGCCGGCTCGAAGTGGGCGGCCAGGA
>JAMPXR010000304.1 GCA_023701085.1 Ramlibacter sp.
GAGCGCCGGCACCATCTGCACGAACAGCGTCTGCAGCGGGCGATCAAGCTGGCCAGCGCGTCCGTTCGAATCTTCAAACCAGTCTCGGTCCACACGCTGCGCCACTCGTTCGCCACGCACTTGCTGCAGGCAGGCACCGACATCCGGACGGTGCAAGAGCTCTTGGGCCACAGCGATGTAAGCACGACCATGATTTATACCCACGTCCTCAAGGTGGCGGCGGGCGGGACGGTGAGTCCGCTGGACGGTCTCTTGTCAGTGCCTGGCATGCCCCGACGATGCAAGCAGCCGGAATCGTTCTACGCATGAAGCCCGGCACCGGCCTCCACCTACCCGTCGTTCTTCCTCACCCGCGAAAACGCATCCAGGTCGTCCTGGTAGTCGCTGCATGCCTCCAGCTTGCCGTAGCCGCTTGGCGAGGGGCCCAGGGACTGCATCTGGCTGTCCAGGGCCACCACCGAGTCTTCCCACAGGGCCCAGTCGCTCTGTTCATTGCCTTCGGTGACTTCGGGCAATTGGGGCAGCGCCAGCGGTGCGGCCTCGGCTGCGCGCGATTTCGCCGCGGCCCTGCGCGTCGGCGCCGGTGTTGTGGGCTCGGGTGCGGCGGAGCGCTTCAGAAACTTGAACATCGTGTACCACCTGACTCGGGTTGAACCAGCAGCGGGCAGCGGCAACACAACTGTCCTCGATCCGCGTCGCTTGACGCAAGGCCGGCCCAGGGGCCGGCGGCGGATGGCCGTTTCTAGCCAACTCTTCTGTATTCGCCAAGAGGGTTTACGCGGGCCGTGCCGCGCGATGCGTCATCGCGATGAGCTGGCTCAAACTTCGATCGCCTCGATGGCCACCCATGGGCGCTGGCGCTCCCGGTGTCTGGCACGCCAAAGCCCCTGCTCCGAGCCGCCGGCTACATCCCCATCACTTCCTCGAAGCCCTGCTCGCTGCTTTGCTGCTGCAGCGACCACATCTCGGCGTAGCGCCCGCCCTTGGCCAGCAGCTCGCCGTGGGTGCCGCGCTCGACGATGCGGCCGGCCTCCAGCACCAGGATTTCGTGCGCGTCCACCACCGTCGAGAGGCGGTGCGCGATGACCAGTGCGGTCTTGTTCCGCGCCACGCCTTTGAGTTCGGCCTGGATGGCGCGCTCGTTGGCCGAGTCCAGCGCCGACGTGGCCTCGTCGAAGATCATGATCGGCGGGTTCTTCAGCAGCGTGCGCGCGATCGCCACGCGCTGTTTTTCGCCGCCCGAGAGCTTCAGGCCGCGCTCGCCCACCATGGTCTGGTAGCCCTTGGGCGTGGATTCGATGAAGCCGTGGATGCGGGCGGCGCGCGCGGCGTCCTCCACTTCCGCGCGGCTCGCGCCGGGGCGGCCGTAGGCGATGTTGTATTCCACCGTGTCGTTGAACAGCACCGTGTCCTGCGGCACGATGCCGATGGCCTGGCGCACGCTGGATTGGGTGACCTCGCGGATGTCCTGGCCGCCGATGGTGATGCGGCCGCCGGCCGCCGCTGGGCCGCCCGGGATGCCCACGTCGTAGAAGCGGTACATCAGCCGTGCCAGCGTCGACTTGCCCGAGCCCGACGGCCCCACCACGGCGACGGTCTTGCCGGCGGGAATCTCGAAGCTCACGTGGTGCAGGATGGGGCGCGCCGCCTCGTAGGCGAAGCTGACGTTTTCGAAGCGCACCGTGGCGTCGCCGCGCAGCAGCGGCTGCGCGCCCGGCCTGTCGGCCACCTCGCGCTCCCTGTCCATCAGCACGAACATCTTGTCCAGGTCGGTCAGGTTCTGCTTGATTTCGCGGTACAGCACGCCCAGGAAATTAAGCGGGATGTACAGCTGGATCATGAAGGCGTTGACCATCACCAGGTCGCCCAGCGTCATGCGCCCGTCCACCACGCCTTGCGTCGCGCGCCACAGCATGACGACCAGGCCGACGGCGATGATCATCTGCTGGCCCGCGTTCAGCAGCGACAGCGTGGTCTGGCTCTTCAGGCGCGCGCGGCGCAGCTTTTCCAGGCTCTCGTCGTAGCGGCGCGCCTCGAAGCCCTCGTTGTTGAAGTACTTGACGGTCTCGTAGTTGAGCAGCGAATCGACGGCCTTGGTGTGGGCGGCCGAGTCGAACTCGTTGGCCTCGCGCCGGAACTTGGTGCGCCATTCGGTGACCGCCACCGAAAAGGAGATGTACAGCGCCAGCGCGCCCACGGTGATCCAGGCGAACCAGGCGTCGAACTTCACGGCCAGGATGGACAGCACCAGTGCCACCTCGATGATGGTGGGGAAGATGCTGTAGAGCGAATAGGAGATCAGCGACTCGATGCCGCGCACGCCGCGCTCGATGTCGCGCGTCATGCCGCCGGTCTGGCGCTCCAGGTGGAAGCGCAGGCTCAGGGAATGCAGGTGCTGGAAGGTGCGCAGCGCGATGCTGCGCGCCGCACCCTGCGTGGCTTTCGCGAACACCAATTCGCGCAGTTCGGTGAACAGCGTGGTCGACAGCCTCAGCAGGCCGTAGGCCAGCAGCAGGCCCGCGGGCACCACCAGCAGGGCCGCCGGGTCGCCCGGCTTGATGCTCATGGTGTCGACCAGGTCCTTCAGCAGGATGGGCACGCCCACGTTCGCCAGCTTGGCGCCCACCATGAAGACCAGCGCCGCGAGCGCGCGCCACTTGTATTCCCACAGGTAAGGCAGCAGCCGCCCGAGCGTGGCCCAGTCGGTGTGGGCGCGCGGCTGCGCGGCGGTCGCGCCGTGTTCGAAGGGAATGGAAGAGGAAGCGTGACGGCCGTAACCGCGCATCGGGGACAATCGCAATTGGTGTATCAGAAAGAGATTGTGCCCATGTCCGCCAATTCAAGCGATCCGCAGGGTCAGGCCACCCTGGCCGGCACCGACCTGCCCCTGGACAAGGAGCTGGTGCTGAAGGTCATTCCCATGCCGGCGGACGTCAACGCGAACGGCGACGTCTTCGGCGGCTGGGTGATGGCCCAGGTGGACCTGGCCGGCGCGGTGCTGCCCGCGCGCCACGCCAACGGCCGTATGGCGACCGTGGCCGTCAACGAATTCGTGTTCAAGCAGCCGGTGCGGGTGGGCGACATCCTTTCGTTCTTTTCCGGGGTCACGCGCATAGGCCGCACTTCGATCACCGTGAAGGTCGAGGTCTATGCCGAGCGCTTCGGCACGCAGGGCCGCTACCTCAAGGTGACGGAGGCGACGGTCACCTATGTGGCGATCGACGAGGCCGGACAGCCGCGGCCGCTGCCCAAGATCGACCTCGCCGCCACGCGCTGAACAGCAGCCGCGACGGGCCCATGGGGCCTCGCGAGCCTGCCGCACCCGCCGCGCCCCGGCCCGCGGGCCCCCTCCGGCGCACAAATGCCCGTGGGCGCCATGGACGGGGCGCGTCGGTCCACTTGGCGACACGGATTCGGGCCAACCCTGTACATGGTGCGGCCCCCGCGAAGATATAACCGGGCAACTTCCGGAGAGACGGTGCAATTCATCCAACTCGTGATCAGCGGCATTTCCCAGGGGTGCATCTACGGGCTGATCGCGCTGGGCTTCGTGCTCATCTACAAGGCCACCGAAACCGTCAGCGTCGCGCAGGGCGAGCTCATGATGCTGGGCGCCTTCGGCGGCCTGGCCGCCATGACCTTTCTGGAGTTTCCGTTCTGGCTGGCCGTGATCAGCTCGGTGGCGGCGATGGCGCTGTTTGGCGCGCTGCTGGAACGCGTGGTGATCCGCCCCATCCTGGGGCAGCCGGCGTTCTCCATCGTGATGCTCACCATCGGCATCGGCTACGTGGGCCGCGGCCTCATCACCATGATCCCGGGCATCGGCACCGAAACCCACATGCTGCCGGTGCCCTACAAGGACGCGATCTGGAACGTGGGCGGCAACGCGGCCGGGCAAGGCGCGCTGGTGCTGAACATCGAGCAGATGGTGGTGATCGGCGCCACGGCCCTGCTGTGCCTCCTGCTGTTCGCGATGTTCCGCTACAGCAAGGTGGGCATCGCGATGCAGGCGTCGTCGCAGAACCAGTTGGCCGCTTACTACATGGGCATCCCGGTCAAGCGGCTCAACGGCCTGGTGTGGGGTCTGGCGTCGGCCGTGGCCGCGTGCGCGGGCCTGCTGCTCGCCCCCATCACCTTCGTGCACGCCAACATGGGCTTCATCGGACTGAAGGCCTTCCCC
>JAMPXR010000305.1 GCA_023701085.1 Ramlibacter sp.
GGCGCCTCACGAGCAGCTGTCCGAGCGCGAGTTCCAGGTGTTCCTGAAGCTGGCGAAGGGGGAAACCGCGGGCGACATCGCCAAGGCCCTGTCCCTCAGCGTCAAGACCGTCAGCACCTACCGCACCCGGTTGATGGAAAAAATGAGCCTGGCATCGAACAGCGACCTCACCTATTACGCGTTGAAGAATAAATTGATCGACTGAGGCCCTAGGCGGGGCCGGGCGCCTCGCACAGGTCGATGCAATACTCGATCAGCGCATCGATTTCGTTGGACTTGTCGAACACGGCGTCGGCGCCGAGCTGGGTGCAGCGCTTGCGCATGTCCGCCGTGGCGTAATTGCTCAGCACCACCACGCGCTGGCCGCGCGGGCGTCCCTGGCAGGCTTCGAGCACGCCCAATCCGCTGCCTTGCCTGAGGAACAGGTCGACGATCGCCAGGTCCCACTCCCCACGATGGCCTCCCAGCCATCCCTTGGCGTCGTTTTCCGTCTCGGCCCACCCGAGCGCCTTGACCGACGCCAGCTCTTCCAGCGTTCCGATCAGGTTCTCCCGGATCGTGGCGTTGTCTTCGATGATGTAGGTCTTCAATTCCACCGTGAGTCAGCTCCGGCCGCGAGCGGTCCCCTTTGTTGTTTTTGTTCGCCCGCGGCGCGCGGGCTTCTCGACGTATGGCATGTCCCTTGGCAGGGAGCATTCTGCCAGCCGGCCGCATGCTTCTCCGTAGGATGTTTCCTACTGATGCCTGTAGGCAACAGCCGACCGGAGTTTCCGGATGCTGCCGACCGCGCGCCGCTGGCTCACCCTGCACACTGCTCTGAAACGGCCGGGCCTGTCCCGGTTTCGGCAAGGGATGCGCAATGAGACTGTTGGTCGGATCGGCAATCATCTTCTTCGCGACGCTGCTGGCGGCGGCGCTGGTGACCCTCGGCAGTCCCGCCGCGCTGGGCCTGCGGACGGCGCAAGCGGCGCAGCCGCGAGTCCACGCGCCGGCGCCACTGCCCGCCCATGCACATCCGTCCCCGATGCAAGGCGGCGCTTCACCCGGCACCGGGGGCTGAGGCGGGGCGATGGCTGGCGCGGCAGCGACCGCGGGCCCGCGCAAGCGCGCGGTGTGGGTGAAGCTGATGGCCGGCTTCGCGCTACTCGCGCTGCTGCTGGTCCTGCTCGTCGTGTTCTTTCCCTGGGACTGGCTGCGCGGCCCCTTGAACCGCTACGTCAGCGAACGCACGGGCCGCCATTTCGAGATCACGCGAAGACTCGACGTCAAGATCGGCCGCACCACGCGCATCCTGGCCGATGGGATCGAATTCGCCAACCCCGACTGGGCGCGCGATCCGCACCTGGTCAAGGCCCAGTCCGCCGAAATCGCGATCGAACTGCTGCCATTGCTGGACGGGCGCATCGAACTGCCGCGGGTCGAACTGCACAAGCCGCAATTGGGCTTGCAGGTCGAAGCCGACGGGCGGCGCAGCTGGGCGCTGGGACGCGACACGTCCGACCCGGCCAGCGTGCCCCACATCGGCGTGCTGGTGGTGGACCAGGGCAGCGCGCATTTCGTCGCGCCCCATCATGGCGCCGACATCCACACCGAGTTCGCGATCCAGGGCGCGCCCGCGCCGCAGTCGGCCGTGCTGCCGCTGAGCTTCAAGTCCAAGGGCAGCTGGAAGAAGGAGCCGTTCACCGCGCAGGGACGCACCGGCAACGTGCTGGTCCTGAGCGCGCCGCTGCGGCGCCCGTTCCCCGTGGAACTCAATGCCACGGCGGGCGGCACCACCTTGCGCGCCAGCGGCTCCGTCGCCAGCCTGGCGACGCTGCAGGGTGCGGACGCGAGCTTCAACCTGCAGGGGCGCAACCTGGCCGACCTGTACAAGCTGGTGGGCATGGTGCTGCCGGCGACGCCGCGCTATTCGCTCAACGGCAGGCTGTCCCGGGAGGGTGAGGTCTGGCATGTGCGGCACATCGAGGGCAAGCTGGGCAATTCGGACCTGGCCGGCTCGCTGTCGTTCGACCGGTCGCGCGGTGTGCCGCTGCTGACCGGGAAGGTCCAGTCACGCTCGCTGGATTTCGACGATCTGGCACCGCTGGTGGGTTTGCCCGAGCAGCCCCGCAGTGCGGCGGCGCTGCCCGAGGTGAGCGCTGCCCGGCCGGTGCCGGTGCGAAGCGCGCCCAGCAGCCGGCGCGATCCGCGCCGCAAAGTCCTGCCGGCCACCGCCCTGGACCTGGAGCGGCTGCGTGCCATGGACGCCGATGTGCGCTATTCGGCCGCGCGCGTCCGCCACGTGAAGCAACTGCCGCTGGAACGGATGACGGTGCACGTGCGGCTGGAGGGCGACGTTCTGCGGCTCGATCCAATGAACCTGGGCATCGCGGGCGGCACGCTCGCCGGCCGCATGCAGATCGACGGCCGGGGCAACCCCGCCGCGGCCGAGGTCCGCCTCGACGCGCGCTCGCTGGAGTTGAACAAACTGTTCCCGCGCGCGGCGATCACGCGCGCGAGCTTCGGCAAGATCCACGGCGACATCGACCTGAAAGGGCGCGGCAACTCGGTGGCCCGCATGCTCGGCACGTCGTCGGGCGCGGTGGCCCTGCTGATGGGGCGCGGGCAGATCAGCAATCTGCTGCTGGAGGTGGCCGGCCTCGATGGCGCCGAAATCGTCAAATTCCTGCTGGGCGGCGACCGCAACGTCACGCTGCGCTGCGCCGCCGCGGCGTTCCAGGTGAGGCAGGGCTCGATGAACGCGAAGGCGCTGGTGCTGGATACCGCCGACACGGTGATCTACGGCAACGGCGGCGTGAACCTGGCCGATGAGGCGATCGACCTGGTGCTGCGGCCTTACCCGAAGGACATGAGCATTCTCAGCCTGCGCTCGCCGCTGCGGGTCGCCGGCAGCTTTGCCGTGCCGCGGATCGCCCCGGACACAGGCGCGCTCGCCGGCCGGGCCGGGCTGGCGCTGGCCTTGGGCGCGGTGAATCCCTTGCTGGCGCTCGCCGCCACGGTGGAAACGGGCCCCGGCAAGGACGCCAATTGCGCACCGGCGCTGCGCGAGGCGTCCTCGCCCTACGCGGCGGCCCGCATCGCCGCCATGTCGCAGCCACCGGTGCCGCGCACGGGCAGCGCGATGGGAGGCCCGGCCGCTTCAGACGCGGCCGGGTCCGCGCCGCTTGCGCGCGGCGTGCCGGGCGCGCGCGCCGGATCCGCGAGCGCGGCGGCCGGCGCCGGCAAGCCCGACGCCGCCGAGAGTCGTGCGGGCGCGCAGGCACGCGCCCAGCCGCATGCCCCTGGCGCGCCCGGACGGATCTACGGCCCGTAACCGCGAGTCCGCGCGGGCCGATCCGCGCCGCGCAGCGACCTGGCCGTTGCCGCCCGACGGTGGGCGCAGGGCGATAATCGTGGGGCTGCAAGGGCAGGCGTCACTGGAGGTCCGATGATTCACTTTGTCTTGCACGACCCGCGCGACACCGTGGCGGTCGTGGTGGTGGAAGGGGTACAGGCCGGCGCCGAACTCACCGGCTGGGTCATGGACGAAGACCGCACCCTCGGACTGGTGGCGCGCCAGGACATCCCGATCGGCCACAAGATCGCGCTCAAGGACATGGCAGTGGGTGACACGGCCGTGAAGTACGGCATCGACATGGGCAAGGTGGTCGCCCCGATCCAGGCGGGCCAGCATGCCCACGTGCACAACATCAAGACCAAGCGGTGGTAAGCGCCATGTCCGTCATCCACAGCGAAACGACCTTCCTGGGCTACCGCCGCGAGAACGGCCGCGTCGGCGTGCGCAACCACGTCATCATCCTGCCGCTGGACGACCTGTCCAACGCCGCCGCCGAGGCCGTCGCCCACAACATCAAGGGCGCGATGGCGATCCCGCACCCTTACGGCCGCCTGCAGTTCGGCGCCGACCTGGAACTGCATTTCCGCACGCTGATCGGCACCGGCTGCAACCCGAACGTGGCCGCGGTCGTGGTGATCGGCATCGAGGAGACATGGACCCAGAAGGTGGTGCAGGGCATTGCCGCGACCGGCAAGCCCGTCAGCGGCTTCGGCATCGAACTGCACGGCGACCACGACACCATCATGCGCGCCAGCAAGGCCGCGCGCGAGTACGTGCAGTGGGCCAGCGAGAAGCAGCGCGAGCGCTGCGCCATCCGCGAACTGTGGGTGTCCACGAA
>JAMPXR010000306.1 GCA_023701085.1 Ramlibacter sp.
GGGAGCGCGGCGCCCAGTGCGCCTGGCTGACGCTGCATGTCGGCGCCGGCACCTTCCAGCCGGTGCGGGTCGACGACCTCGGTGAGCACCGCATGCACCGCGAGCGCTACGTCATCCCCCAGGAAACGGTGGAAGCCATCGCCGCCACCCGAGCCGCCGGCGGACGAGTGATCGCGGTCGGCACCACCAGCATGCGGGCACTCGAAGCTGCGGCCCAGGACGGACCGCTGGCCGCCGGTAGCGGCGAAACCGAAATCTTCATCCTGCCGGGCTTCCACTTCCAGGTGGCGGACGCGCTGGTCACCAACTTCCACCTGCCCAAGTCCACCCTGCTGATGCTGGTATCCGCCTTCGCCGGCATGGACAGCATACGCCGCGCCTACACCCACGCCGTGGCCGAACGCTACCGCTTCTTCAGCTATGGCGACGCCATGCTTCTCACCCGCAACGACCATGCAATTTGATCTGCTCTCCACCAGCGGCGGCGCCCGTCGCGGTCGCCTGACGCTGGCCCACGGCGTCGTCGACACCCCGGTCTTCATGCCGGTCGGCACCTACGGCACGGTCAAGGCGATGACGCCCACCATGCTCACTGACATCGGCGCCCAGATCTGTCTCGGCAACACCTTCCACCTCTGGCTGCGGCCGGGGCTGGACATCGTCCGTGCGCACGATGGCCTGCATCGCTTCATGGGTTGGGACAAGCCCATCCTCACCGACTCCGGCGGCTTTCAGGTGTTCAGCCTGGGCGCGCTGCGCAAGATCAGCGAGGAGGGCGTCAAGTTCGCCAGCCCGATCGATGGCGCCAAGCTCTTCCTCACGCCCGAGATCTCGATGCAGATCCAGACGGTGCTCAACTCCGACATCGTCATGATCTTCGACGAGTGCACGCCCTACCCGGCCACCCGCGACGAAGCGGCAAAGTCGATGCGGCTGTCGCAGCGCTGGGCGCGGCGCTCGCGCGACGAATTCGACCGCCTGGAAAACGCAAATGCGCTCTTCGGCATCGTCCAGGGCGGCATGTACGAAGACCTGCGCGACGAGTCGCTCGGGGCGTTGCAGGATATCGGCTTTCACGGCTACGCCATCGGCGGGCTGTCGGTCGGCGAACCCAAGGACGACATGGCGCGCATCCTGGCCCACACTGCACCGCGCCTGCCGACGGACAAGCCGCGTTACCTGATGGGCGTGGGGACGCCGGAAGACATCGTTGACGGCATCGCCAACGGCATCGATATGTTCGACTGCGTGATGCCGACGCGCAACGCGCGCAACGGCTGGCTGTTCACCCGTTACGGCGATCTCAAGATCAAGAACGCAGTGCACAAGTCCGACACCCGTCCGCTCGACCCGTCCTGCGACTGCTACACCTGCCGCAACTTCAGCCGTGCCTACCTGCACCACCTGCACCGCACCGGTGAAATCCTCGGCAGCATGCTCAACACTATCCACAACCTTCGCTACTACCAGATGCTGACCGCCGAACTGCGCGACGCCATTGCCGCAGACCGTTTCGCGGATTACGTTGCGCACTTCCGTCAGGAGCGCGCCACCGGCACGGCCTAAGACCGTGGCGGCCTGGCCCTGAGATCAGATGCCGGCCACTTCGAAGGCCTCGCGGATATCCGCCAGATAGTCGGTCAGCTCGTCGCGGTGCAGGCCGAGCTCGCCCATCACCTCGCCGCCGATACGCGGCCAGCTCGCATTGAAAATACCGTGCTGGCCGTGGTAGCAATGGATCGCCAACTGCAGGATGGCGACCAGGCTACGCACCGCGCCGAGTTCCTCGCGCGGCACCTCGCCGTAATGCAGGATGGCCTGGGCAACGAAATCGGGCAGCCGCCAGTGACGGGCTACCAGGTAGCCGATACTGGCGTGATCGACGTTGTAGCGCTGGTCTTCCTCACGCAGGCTGGGCAGATCCAGGCTATCGTCGCCCATCAGGCTGTCGCAGTAGCCGGGAAAGCGCTGCATCAGCACCGGTACGCCGCAATCGAGGAAGATTCCCGCCATGTAGGCTTGGTCTGGAAAGATGTTGCACACCGACACCCTGTCCTCGGCGATCACCGCAGCAAAGCGCGCGATCTCCCGGGCACGGGTCCAGAATCGCTGCATGGCTTCGGCACTACCGGCCGGTAAGGCCGTGGTCAGCGCAACCACCCGTACCAGGTTGATGGTCTGCTTGAGCCCGAGGCGCACCAGCACCTGCTCCAGCGAATCCGGCGAACGGCCCGCGTGGAACAGCGGACTTCGCGCCACCTTGAACAGCATTGCGGCGATGCCGGGGTCCGTCGAAATGATCGCCGCCAGCCCACGTGCGTCGTAATCGCCGTCGCGCAGGCGCTCGCACAATTCCACCAGCACCACCGGCTGAGGCGGGATACGGATCCCGCGGGCCACCAAAGCCTGCAACTCCTGCTCTTCGTCCATCACCCCTGCTGCTCCCACAATGTTGCAGCGCACATTTTCCGGCCGACCACCACCGCCGCCAAGTCCGCACCGGGGAATAATGAGAATTATTTCACTCGACATCCGCATCGCACTGCCCGGACGCAGCGGCCGGCCGGAGAGGTGTCATGTGCTGCTGCTATAATCCCGAGCTTTTCGCAACCTCTGGAGTACAACGTGCTGATTTCCAACGCATACGCCCAGGCCGCCTCCGGCGCCGCCCAGGATCCGACGGGCGGACTGATGGGCCTGCTGCCGCTGATCCTGATGTTCGTGGTCCTCTGGTTCCTCATGATCCGTCCGCAGATGAAGCGGGCGAAGGAACACAAGTCCATGGTGGAAGCGCTGGCCAAGGGCGACGAAGTGGTGACCCAGGGTGGCGTTGCCGGCCGCGTGGCCGAAATCGGCGACAATTTCGTCCATCTCGAAGTGGCCGAGAAGACCAACATCCTGGTCCAGAAACAGTCCATCGCCACGGTACTGCCGAAGGGAACGCTCAAGACCCTGTAAGGTCCGAAGCGCGGGCGCGCAAGCGCCCCGCCCCATCCGCCGTCGCGCGCCAGCGCCGACGCCCTTCCCTTCCCTTCCCTCCGACGATGAATCGCTATCCGCTCTGGAAGAACATCCTCATCGGTCTCGTCCTGCTCTGGGGCCTGATCTACACCCTGCCGAACTTCTACGGAGAAGTCCCTGCGGTCCAGGTCTCCAGCGCCAAGGCGACGCTGAAACTGGATCCCGCGAACGTGACCGACCGCGTCGCTGCCGTCCTGCAAGGCGCCGGCATCCAGCACGACGGCATTTTTTCGGATACGGGCAGCGTACGCGCCCGCTTCGCCAGCACCGAACTGCAACTGCGTGCCAAGGATGCGATCGAGCACGCCTTCAATCCTGACCCGCAGGATCCCTCCTACGTGGTCGCGCTGAACCTGCTTTCCGCCTCGCCCACCTGGCTGACCTCCATCCACGCGTTGCCGATGTACCTCGGCCTCGACCTGCGCGGCGGCGTGCATTTCCTGCTGCAGGTCGACATGCCCGGCGCGCTGCTCAAGCGGCTCGACGCCACCGCTGGCGACCTCCGTACCTTGATGCGCGACAAGAACGTCCGCCACGCCGGCATCACCCGCGAAGGCAGCACCGTGGTGATCCGCTTCCGCGAAACGGCCCAGCGCGAGGCCGCACGTACGGCGATCCAGGCAACCACGGCCGACCTCCAGCTCACCGAACGCGACGACGGCAGCGACGACCTCAAGCTCGTTGCAACGCTGACTCCGCAGGCGCAGCAGACGATGCGCGACTTCGCCATCAAGCAGAACATCTCCACCCTGCACAACCGGATCAACGAACTCGGCGTTGCCGAACCGGTGATCCAGCAACAGGGCGCCGAGCGCATCGTCGTCCAGTTGCCGGGCGTGCAGGACGTCGCCAAGGCCAAGGACATCCTTGGCCGCACCGCCACGCTGGAAGTACGGATGGTGGACGACACCCCGGGGGCGCTCGAGAATGCGCTCGCCGGCAACATCCCCTTCGGCACCGAGCTCTATCGCGAACGCGGCGGTGGTCCCTTGCTCGTGAAGAAACAGGTCGTACTCACCGGCGACCGCCTCACCGACGCCCAACCCGGCTTCGACGGCCAGACCAACGAAGCCGCCGTGCACCTGACGCTGGACGCCGCCGGCGCCCGCATCTTCCGCGACCTCACCCGCGAGAACGTCGGCA
>JAMPXR010000004.1 GCA_023701085.1 Ramlibacter sp.
AATCGGTGCGCTTGGGGTAGAAACGTTATTGTGCGACAAGGACTTACGAACTTGAACTGTCTGCGCACGAACTGAATTCGTAAGTCTTTGATTTAAAGGGAAATTTCTGGCACTACCGTGTCATTCCGCACCGAAAGTACGACCACCCCATTTCCCGCTCCGACTTCTTGCCCCGGCTGTACATCCGCCGGATCCTGCCAATCATGTCCATGGTGATCACTCCTTTTTCCCTCTGCTTAACAAAGCAGCAGGGTAGGTTGAACACCCGGCTCAGTTTTGGGTCGGCATAACCCTCATAAGTGGCTCAGTTTTCGGTCGGCGCCAACACACGTGAGGTATTTGGGTCGTATTCGATCGAGGACCATGCCGGTTTACAAGGGGGTGCGCCGGTATCCCAACGAGCCGCTGGCAATTGAGTTTCAGCCCCCAAGCTGAATGATTGCTCGGCGCAATTGATCCCAGCCGCCAAGTGTGACTCCGCTGATGTGGGCCCGGAGGGAATCAAATATCGGGCTGCAGGAGCGCAATGCAGTCTTGCTGTGACGGATCAGATCAAGTCAGATACCGTCCGAGATACCGTCATTATTTCTGGCTGGGCGACTGCGCCACCAAGGAAGTTCCTGAACATGCATCTGGCAGGCCCTTATTCCGCAACCGGCGAGGCTCTCACCCGAGAGAAGGCCTTGCCCGCGTAAGGAATTTTTTGTGGGGTTAAGACCGGCGAAGCAACACACCGTCTTACTCGCTTGCTCGATGAGCACAGGGATGCCGTGAGCAATGGTGAGATAGCCAATCACCCAGTGAACCGATGCATTCCAAAAATCTGTTGCACAGAAAGCTGCGTCGTTCGCCACGTGCGCAAAATTGGCAGTGTCGACGTGTGAAGTGGCAAGCACGCTACCCCTCTACGCCGATGAACCGCGGCGCTATAGCCGGCCGGAGTTCGCCCGGCGCGCCGGCACGGCCAAACAGGGCACGCACCACGTTGTGCGGATGCGTTGCGGCTTCCGCCATGCCCAGCACAGGCGCGAAACACACGTCGGTGCCCTCCATGATGTCGCACCACTGCTGGCGCGTGCGCGTTCGAAAGATGGCCGACACCCGTGCCTTCAGCGCCGACCACTCGGCACGGTCGTTCTGCTTCGAGGGGGCCACATCTTGAAGGCCTAGCTTCTGCAGCAACAGCGCATAGAACTGCGGCTCCATCGCCCCAACGCTCACATACATGCCGTCGGAACATTCATACGTGTCGTAGTAAGGCGAGTCGTGAAAGGGGCTGAGCTTTGGCCCGTCGAGGTTACCTTGCGCCCGCACCCAGTGGGCGAGCATACCGAGCATCGACACAATGTCGACGATGGCCGCGTCCACGACACGCCCTGGGCCGCCGGCGCGCACGTCGGCCAGAGCGCAGGCGAGGCCGAAGGCCAGACCCAGCGCACCGCTAGCGTCACCTACCACGGTGGGTGGCACCATGGGTCGGTCGCCCGGCCGTGAGGACAGGGAAAGTAGGCCCGTCAGCGCCACGTAGTTCAGGTCATGGCCCGCGGCGTGCGCAAGCGGGCCGTCCTGGCCCCAGCCGGTCATGCGTCCGTAGATCAGGCGCGGGTTGCGCGTGAGGCAAACCCGCGGCCCGAGGCCAAGGCGTTCCATCACGCCCGGCCGGTTGCCCTCGATCAGCGCGTCGGCGTTGCTTACCAGGTCGAGGGCACGCCCCACCCCTTCGGCAGTCTTCAGGTCCACCGCGACGAGCTGCTTGCCTTCCCTTAGCGGATTGTCGCCCGTTCCCATCGCTTGCGCAAAGTCGCCGCGTGGCGGCCGCACCAGCGCGATCAACTCCGCGCCCATGCCAGCCAGGATCCGCCCGGCCATCGGGCCGGGCCCAATGCACTCGAACTCGACGACGCGTACGCCCTGCAGCGGCTGCTGAAGCGACATCGTTCAGATTCCCGTGAGTCCGCCCGTGCACATCAGCGTGTGGCCGCTAACATAGTCGGACTCGGGGATGCACATCAGATACACGGATCCGGCGGCTTCTTCCGGTGTTCCGCCGTGACCCAGCGGGATCGAGCGCTGCATCATCTCCATCAGCTCAGGATTGACGCCAACTTTAATGTCGTGGCCGTCGATCTTGGCAGTGGTGCTCTCGGTTGTCACTGCGGTCAGCCGGGTCTTGATGAAACCGAAGGCGACGCAATTCACCGTTACATTCATGCGGCCCCATTCTTTGGCCAACGTCATAGTTAAGCCCGTGATGCCGGCCTTGGCGGCGGAATAGTTCGTCTGGCCCGCATTGCCGAACAGGCCCGCCACTGACGAGATGTTCACGACTTTGCGCACCACGCGCCGGCCGGCTTCCGCATCGGCCTTGGCCAAGCCCCGGATCACCGGCTGCGCGGCGCGCAGGATCCGGAACGGCGCCGTCAAATGGCAATCCATCATCGCGTACCACTGCTCGTCGGTCATCTTCTGAATGGTGGCGTCCCAGGTGTAGCCAGCATTGTTCACGATGATGTCGAGGCCCTTGAAGGCGCTGACTGCGGTATCGATGAAACGCTCGGCGAAGTCCGGGGCCGTCACGTTGCCGGCGCATGCAATCGCTTCGCCGCCGAGAGCGCGGATCTCCGCCAACACTTCATCAGCCGGGGCCGAATCGAGGTCATTGATGACGAGGCGCGCCCCCTCGGACGCGAGCTTCAGCGCGATAGCGCGTCCAATCCCGCGGCCGGAACCGCTGACGATGGCGACTTTGCCTTCGAGTTTAGGAGTCATATGACCTTCTCTTCTGAGATTCAAGGAAGTGCGACCAGCGCCTCGCCGGCGATCTTGGTCTGCCCGAACTGGTTGGCACTGTGCACCTCGAGGCGCACGCATCGTTCACCGTTGACTTCGACCTTTTCCATGACGCGGCCGGTGCATCGGATAACGTTGCCCAGATGGGTAATGCCCTGGAAGCGGACCTCGAAGCGGCGCAGGCGCGACTGCGGCGCCCAGCGCGTAATCAGGCGGCCGACCCAGGCCATGCCCAGCATGCCCTGCGCGAAAACGTCGGACATGCCGGCGCGGCGGGCCACGTCGGTGTCGATGTGGATCGGGTTGTGGTCGCCGGAGGCGCCGGCGAACAGCGCCAGCGTCTTGCGGTCCACGGCCGGCAGCTCCAAGGGCGGCAGCGCATCGCCGACGTGCACGGTCTCATAGGTGGGGGTCATCATGGCCGATTCGTTAGTGGCGGCAGACGAGCACAGTGCGCATCTCGGCCACCAGCTCGCCCCCCTGGTTGGTAGCGCGCGAGATCTTCAACACGAACTCGAGCGCGCCGTTCTTCTTGTCGTAGATGTCCTCGATGCGCGAGCGCACCGTGACCGTGTCGCCCACACAGGCGGCCCTGTGGTAGATGAAGGATTGCTCGCCGTGCAGCAGCTTGGCGATCGGAATCTCCAGCAGCGCCAGCAACTTGTCCACCGCGCCGGAATCCAGTTCGGCGGCGAACAGGAAGGTGGGCGGCGCCGGCAGGTCCGGGTAGCCTGAACCGCGGGCGGACCGGCGCTCGGTGTACACCGGGTCGGTCTCGCCGATGGCCGTGGCGAAGAAGCGCAGGCGCGACCACTCGATGGGCAAGTGCGAGGCGGCCAGCTCGTGGCCGATCCATTTCCTGTCAATCATCGAGGGCCACCTCAGGCGCGCTCGTACAGCGTGACGACGCAGGCGCCGCCCAGCCCCAGGTTGTGCTGCAGGGCGAGCCGCGCGCCGCTCACCTGGCGCTGGTCGGCCGTGCCGCGCAGCTGCTGGACCAGCTCCGTGCATTGTGCGAGACCCGTGGCGCCCAACGGGTGGCCCTTGGAGAGCAGGCCACCCGAGGGGTTGGTCACGACCTTGCCGCCGTAGGTGTTGTCGCCATCGCAGACGAACTTCTCCGCGCCGCCTTCCGGGCACAGGCCCAGCGCTTCGTAGGTGATCAGTTCGTTGTGGGCGAAGCAGTCGTGCAGTTCGATCACATCGATGTCGCCGGGCCCAACGCCCGCGGCCTCGTACACCTGGTTCGCAGCCGCCCTGGCCATGCTGAAGCCGACCACTTCGCGCATATCGCGCGCCTCGAAAGTCGCAGAGCGGTCTGTGGTCAGGGCCTGCGCCTTGATGCGGACGGTGGTATCCAGGCCGTGCTTCTTCGCGAAATCCTCCGAGCAGAGGATGGTCGCCGCCGCGCCGCAGGTGGGAGGGCAGGCCATCAGGCGCGTCATCACGCCCGGCCAGAGCACCGGGGCGGCCAGGACGTCTTCTTCGGTGACGACGTTGCGGAACAGCGCCAGCGGGTTGCTGGCGGCATGGCGGCTCGCCTTGGCGCGGATCTTTGCGAAGGTCGACAGCTTGGTGCCGTACTGCTGCATGTGCGCCAGCCCCGCGCCGCCGAAGTAGCGCAGCGCCAGCGGGATCTCTCCGTGGCCCACCAGTTCCTCCGTGGCAGCGTCGAAGCGGGCGAAAGGGCTCACGCGGTCGGTGAAGACCGAGCCCAGCGCACCGGGGCTCATCTGCTCGAAGCCCAGGGCCAGCACGCAGTCTGCAGCGCCGGAGGCCACGGCCTGGCGCGCCAGGAAGAGCGCGGTGGAACCGGTGGAACAGTTGTTGTTGACGTTGATGATGGGAATGCCAGTCATCCCCACTTCGTACACCGCGCACTGGCCGGCGGTGGAGTCACCGTATACATAGCCCACGTAGGCCTGCTGGACCTGGTCGTATGCAATGCCGGCGTCGACCAGGGCCAAGCGCACCGCCTTGGCGGCCATCTGCGGATAGGGTTCTTGCTTGCCCGGCTTGGCGAAGGGGATCATACCTACGCCGGTCACGTAAACCTGCTTGTTCATCTCAGCCTTTCGTGATCAATCTATGCGTCGGTCGGTGAAGCGTGGCGCGCGCTTTTCTACGAAAGCAGCCACGCCCTCGCGGCCGTCGGACGACAGCGCGCAACGCAGTAGCGCCTGACGCTCGCGCTCCAGATGCGTGTGCAGATCGAACGCCGGCGCGGCGTCGCACAGGCGCTTGATGCCGCCCAGCGAGCCGGTGGCGCCGCGCGCGAGCTCGGCGGCGAGCTTTTTCGCCTGCGGCATCAGCTCGTCGACCGGGTGCAGTTCGTCCACCAGGCCCAGACGCAGGCATTCATCTGCGGAGACCGCCTTGTTGGTCATCAGGATGTACTTGGCTCGGGCGGCGCCCGCGCGGCGCGCCAGATACCAGGCCGCGCCCAGGTCCGGGCTCAGGCCGATGGCGGAATAGCCGCCGCGCAGCTTCATCGCCGGTGACGCCAGCACAATGTCGGCGCACAGGGCCATGGAGATGCCGGCGCCGCCCACGGGGCCGTGCACCGCGCTCACGACGGGCACAGGCAGCGTCACCAGCTTGTGAAGGGCCGGATGCAGGATGTCCAGCATTCCGCGGATCATCAGGTCGACATCGGCGCGCCGGTCCAGGAACGCGTTGATGTCGCCGCCGGCGCAGTACTGCCTGCCGGTGGACGACAGTAGCACCGCGCCGATGTCGGCGCGCGCCGCTGCCTCGATCGCCATTCCGAGCGCCTGAGCGAAAGGCGTATTCATCGCGTTGGCTGCGTCGGGCCGGTTGAGGGTGATGTGGCCGACGCCGTCTTCGATCCGCCAAAGCACGAGGGGCGTGGGCATCAGGCAACCTTTCTTTCGCGGCCTTCCCAGAAGGGGGCGCGCAGTGCAGTCTTGAGAATCTTGCCGGCGCCGGACAACGGCATGGCGTCGATAAGGGACACCTGGCGCGGGCATTTGTAGCTGGCGATACGTTCCTTGCAGTGGGTCACGATCTCTTCCGGCGTGACGTCCTGCCCCGGCTTGCGCACGATGAAGGCGTGCACCATCTCGCCCCACTGGTCATTGGGCACGCCGATCACGGCACACGAGGCCACGGCCGAGTGGGTGGCAATCACGCCTTCGACCTCGGCGCTGTAGACGTTCTCGCCACCGGTGACGATCATGTCCTTGATGCGGTCAACGATGTACACGTAGCCGTCGGCATCCATGCGGCCGCCATCGCCGGTGAACATCCAGCCGTCGCGCACCGCCGCGGCAGTCTCGGCCGGCTTGTCCCAGTAGCCCATCATGACGCCGGGACCACTCACCGCGATTTCGCCGACCTCGCCGCGCGGCACTTCCTTGCCCAAGGCGTCGACGATGCGGACTTCGCAACTGATCGCGGCGCGCCCGCCCGAGCGGTGGCGACCCAGCTTGCGGCCCGCCGCACGGTGCATCTCCTGGGTTAGGATGGTCGCCGTCGGCGACAGCTCGGTCATGCCATAGAGCTGGGTAAAGCCGGCCGAGGGGATCGTCTTCATCGCGCGGTCCAGCAGGCCCTCGCCGATCGGCGAGGCGCCGTACAGCATGTTGCGCAGGGTGTGCAAATCGTAACGTGGCAGCTCCGGATAGTCCACGAGCATCTGAATCATGGTGGGCACCAGCAAGGCCTCGCTCACCCGCTCGCGCTGAATCGCCTCCAACACCGCGGTCGGCTCGAAGCGCGGCACCATCACGTGGCAACCGCCGCTGGCCAACATGGCGTTCATGAAGCAGCCGTCGGCCAGGTGGAACATGGGCGCGGCGTGCAGGCCGGTGCAACCGCGCTGGATCGCACCCTCAGCCACCATCGCCACCGAATTCACGAATATGTTGCGGTGCGAAAGCATCACGCCCTTGGGCGAGCCGGTGGTGCCGCCGGTGTAGAACACGCCAGCCAGGTCCTCCCCACCGCGCAGTGCGTCTTCCACCGGGTCCGCGGCTGCCACCAGTGCCTCGTACGACAGCATGCCGGCCGGCGCGGCGCCGTCGCCTATGTGAATGACCGTTTGCAGCTCGGGGCTGCGGCGCCGCAGGTCCTCGATCATGCCGGCGAATGCATCGTCCACCAGCAGGATGCGCGTCTGGCAGTCGGTCAGCGAGTAGGCGATCTCGGCGGCGCTCCAGCGCGTGTTGATCGGGTTGACGACCCCACCGGCCCAGTAGGTCCCCAGGTAATACTCCAGGTACCAGTCGGAGTTGAGTGCGAGCATGCCGACGCGGTCGCCGGCCGCGAGCCCCACCTGGCGCAGCGCACCGGCCAGTTTCGCCACGCGCTGGCCTAGCTCGGCGAAACTGCGCTTGCGGCCCTGGTAGATGGTGGCGATGGCATCCGGCGTCTGCTGAATCGAGCGGGAAAGGTTCTGCGTGAGGTGCATATGTTCTCCTCGGGAATCAAATCTGGCGTCCGAGGGCGCGCGCGATGATCTCCTTCATGATCTCGCTGGCGCCGCCGTAGATGCGCTGCACGCGGGCATCCGCGTACAGGCGAGCGATCGGGTACTCCATCATGTAGCCGTAGCCGCCGTGCAGCTGCAGGCATTCGTCCGCGACCTTGCCGAGCATCTCGGTGGTCCACAGCTTGGCCACCGCCGCCGAATCGGGGTCCATGGTGCCGTCGACCACCCGCTGGATGCAGGCGTCGACGAAGGTGCGGCCGACGAGCGCCTGCGCCTTCACCTCGGCAAGCTTGAAGCGCGTGTTCTGCAGCTCGAATAGTTGTTTGCCAAATGCCTTGCGTTCGCGGGTGTAGTCCAGCGTGAGCCTCAGAGCCGCTTCGGCGGAGGCGATGGCGCTCGCCGCGCACAGCGTGCGCTCGTAGGGCAGCTCGTTCATCAGTTGGACGAAGCCCTGCCCTTCCATGCCGCCTAGCAGGTTGGCCGCCGGCACGCGCACATTATCGAAAAATAGCTCGCTGGTATCGGCCGACTTCTGCCCCAGCTTGTCCAAGATGCGGCCAACCTTGAAGCCCGGCGCATCGCGGGTCTCCAGCAACAGCAGCGACATGCCCTTGCTGCCCGCGGCAGGATCGGTCTTGACGACGACCACTATCAGGTCGGCCATCGAGCCGTTGGAGATGAAGATCTTGCTGCCATTGATGACGTACTCGTCGCCGCGCAGTTCGGCGCGGGTGCGCACGGCCTGCAGGTCCGAGCCTGCGTTGGGCTCCGTCATGGCGATGGCGCCGATCATCTTGCCCGAAGCCATCTGCGGCAGGTACTTGCGCTTCTGCTCCTCGGTGCCCTTGTGCAGGATGTAGTTGCAAGCAATGGAGTGCACGCTCAGGCCAAATCCGTAGTCGCCGGCGTAGGCCAGTTCCTCCATCACAGTCACCACGTGGGCGAAGGTGCCGCCGCCGCCTCCGTATTCCTCGGGTATGTCGGCCAGCAGCAGCCCGAGCTCGCCCGCCTTGTCCCAGGCGCGGCGATCCACGTGCTGCTGCTTCATGAAACGCTCCAGGTGCGGCGTGATCTCCTCGGCCACGAAACGGCGCGCCGTTTCGCGGAACATCTCGAGGTCAGCATCGATCCAGGGGCTGCGGTAATCGGGTTGTCGATTCATGGTTCACTTCCTTGCGGTGTCGTAGCGCTCGACCAGTAGGAACTTCTTTACTTTGCCGGTAGGCGTGCGCGGCAGCGGTTCGGCCTGCAGCAGCACTCGCTTCGGGGTCTTGAAGCCGGCCAGGCTCTGGCGGCAGGCCGCGATCACGATATCGGGGTCGACTCGGGCACCCTCGGCGGGAACCACTACCGCGGTGACGGCCTCGCCCCAGAGCGGGTCGCTTAGGCCTATCACGGAGCAGTCCGCCACGCCCGGCACGGCGAGGATTGTTTCCTCCACCTCCCACGCGTGCACGTTCTGGCCACCGGTGACGATCACATCCTTGAGGCGCCCATTGATGAAAAGGTAGCCCTCCTCGTCCATTCGACCCAGGTCGCCGGTATGCAGCCAGCCATCACGGAAGGTCTCGGCCGTCCTTTCGGCATTCTTGTGATAGGCCGTCACCGCGCTGGGAGAGCGACCGACGACGGCGCCGGTCGCACCGACCGGGACATCCCTGCCCTCGCTATCCAGAATTCGCACTTCCGCGAAAATAATGGCGCGGCCCACCGAGTCGGCCCGCCTGCGGCGGTCTTCCGGCGTGCTCACCACCAGCGTGCAGGATTCCTGCATGCCGTAGTACTCGTAGATGCCGGGGCAAATGCGCTCCAGCACGCCTTCGCGCACGGGCGCGGGCAGCAGTGATCCGGCGAACACCACGGCGCGCAGCGAACTCAGGTCGGTTCTTGTCAGTTCCGGCGCCGCCAGCAGCATCGCGCCCATGGTTGGCACTAAGTTGGTGATGGTGACCTTCTCGCTCTCGATCAGCTTAAGCGCCTCGGCAGCGTCAAAGTTCATCAACACATTGCGGATGCCGTACATAACCGAGAACGCCAGCCAGCAGAAGCCGACCCGGCCGTACATCGGGAACACCGTCAACACCACATCCTGGCGACTCAGGTCGAGGCTGAGCGACATATTGAACAGCGTGGCGTTGTTGTAGTGACTGATGATGTAGCACTTGGGCAGGCCGGTGGTGCCCGAGGTGAGGTTGTAGTAGTACGGGTCGTGCTCGTGCACTTCCACCGTCGGCTCGCTCGCTGCGGCCGCTTCGAGCAGCGCCTCGTAATCGTGGCCGGTGCCCTCTCCCTCGCCGAACCCCACGTGAATCGTCACCTGGGGCAGCTCAGTGGAAGCGGCCTGCGCCACCTGCGCGAACTTGCGCTCGTATAGCAGAGCCGAAGCGCCGATGTCCTTCATCAGCGCGATCATCTCCACCAGCGCCAGGCGGTAATTGAGTGGAATGCCCACCAAGCCCGACTTTGCCAGTGCGAAGTAAATCTCGGCAATCTCTGTGCGGTTGGTGGAGAGAAAGGCGACGCAATCGCCTTTCCTGAGGCCCAGTCCCGCCAGGGAATTCGCCAGCCGGTTACAGCGCTCGTTGACCTGCGCGAAGGTGGAGCGCCGGCCGGTGGCCGTGCAGAAAAGGGCTTCCCGCGGGCCGTGTGTGACTGCCGCTGTGGTCAGCAGGTTGCCGACGGTCAGGTGCCCCAGTCCAGATCGCTTCATGGGTTGCCTCCTCAGCGCTTGTTGGCGAAGGCCTCGATGGCCTGCTTGTGGAAAGGCGTGGAGAAGCACTCCTTCTCCAGCGCCAGCGAGGTGTCGAGCACCAGGCTCACGGCGTCGCGCACCAGCTTGTTGACCGATAGCTTGGTGGACCGGATGGCCAGGCGCGAACCGCGGGCCAGACGTTGAGCCAGGGCCTGGGCTGCGGGCAGGACTTCCGCCGCCGGCAGCACCTTGTTGACCAGACCGATGCGCTCGGCTTCAGCGGCCGTCATGGCGTCGCCGGTCATCAGGTATTCCTTGGCGCGAGCCGGTCCCACCAGCAGCGGCCAGATCGCCGCGCCGCCATCGCCAGCGGTGACGCCGATCCGCACATGGGGGTCAGCGATCTTGGCGCCGTCGGCCACATAGACCACGTCGCAGAACAGGGCCAGCGTGGCCCCCAGCCCGGCGGCAACGCCGTTGACGGCGGCGACGATGGGCTGCGGCAGATCCACCAGATCCACGATGATCTTGCGGGCCTCGATGAACAGCGCATCGAGCTGCAGACCGCTGATGTTGCGGAACCACTCCAGGTCACCGCCGGCGGAGAAAGCGCGCCCCTCACCGGTCAGGACCACGGCGTCCACGGTGCGGTCGGCTGCGATCTCGCCGAACACGCGCGAAAGCTCCGTGTGCAGTTTCTCGCTCACCGCATTGAGCGCCTCGGGGCGGTTCAGTTTGACGGTCAGGACAGCGCCTTCCTGGCTGAAGGCGAGGGTCTCGTATTTGGCGTAGTTCATGGATATCCAAAAAAGAATTCGGCGCATCAGACGGAAGCGGTGACGCCCCCATCGACGGCGAAACTGGAACCGGTGACATAGGAGGCGCGCTCGGAGGCGAGCCACACGACCATCTCGGCCACCTCCTCGGGCCGCGCCATTCGACGCAGCGCCACCCGGTCGACGGCGGCGGCGATCTTCTTCTGTGGAAAGATCGTTTCCTCGCCCACCGTCATCGGCGTCTCGATGTAGCCGGGACACACGGCGTTGACGCGGATGCCGTGGCGTGCGTACTCCAGTGCAGCGGCCTTGGTCAGACCGATCACGCCATGCTTGGCCGCACAGTAGGCCGAGCCGCCGGGCGAGGCTACGAGGCCCATGATCGAGGCGGTGTTGACGATGGCGCCGCCGGTGTCCTGCATGGCAGCGATCTCGGCGCGCATGCAGTTGAAGACGCCTGTGAGATTGACGTCCAGCACACGCTGCCACTGCGCCAGGGTGTGATCGCCCAGCAGCAACGCGTATCCTGCGATGCCCGCGTTGTTGAAGGCGGCATCGAGTCGGCCGAAGCGCTCCAATGTGCGCCCGACCAGAAACTGGCAATCCTCCTCGCGCGTCACATCGGTGCGCACGAAAAGGGCCTGTGCGCCCTGCGCCTCAAGCAGTCGCACGGTATCGCGGCCGCCGGCTTCGTTGATGTCGGCAACGACGACCGCATGGCCGTCGGCCGCAAGCCCGAGCGCCGCGGCCTGGCCTATGCCGGAGCTTGCGCCGGTGACGAGGGCTATTTTGGTCATCCCGCCTTCTTCACCAGGGGACAGTCGGACTCGAACAGCGGCTTCCAGCTCTGCTCGGCAGGCACCATCTCGAGGATCTTGTAGACGTCCCACGGACCCTTGGACTCGGCGGGCCTCTTGACCTGCGCGATGTACGACTGCCGCATGACGCGGCCGTCCTCACGGATGCGAACGTTATCCGAGTAGAAATCGTTGACCGGGATCTCGCGCATCTTGGCGCGCACCACGTCCGGGTCCTTCGTGCCCGCGGCTTTCACCGCCTTCAGGTAGTGGGACACGGCGCTGTAGGTGCCCGCGTGCGCTTCGGTCGGCATGGCCTTGTTGCGTTCGTAGAAGCGGTTGGCGAAGGCACGAGTCTTGTCGTTCAGGTCCCAGTACCACACTGTGGAGAACATCGTGCCCTGCGCGGTCGGCAGCCCCAGCGCCCGAACCTCCGAGATCAGCAGCGCCAGCGCGATCAGTTTCTGGCCCTTGGCGCCCATTTGGTACTCGTTCCACTGCTTGATGGCATTCACGGTGTACTGGGTGCCGTTGGACAGCGCCACCGCATCGGCTTTGGAGGCGGATGCCTGCATGAGGTAGGAGGAGAAATCGGAGGTATTGGGCGCGTGCTTGATCGTGCCCGTGACCTTGCCGCCCGCGCCGGTGACGGCCCTGGCGGTGTCTGCCGCGAGCGCCTGGCCGAATGCGAAATCGGCGGCGATGATGTACCAGTTCTTGTCGCCCTTGCTCACCAGGCGCGACGGCAGCGCCTTGGAGAACATGTAGCTGTCGTGGCTCCACTGCGTGCCGTACGGGGAGCATGCGGACCCGGTGAAGGCGGAGCTGGAAGCGCCGGCGAAGAACACAAGCTTCTTCTTGTTCTTCGCAAGTTCCTGCACACCCATGCCGACGGCGGAGTTGCCGATGTCGGCGATCACGTCCACGCCATCGCTCTCGTACCACTTGCGCGCCGTGGCCAGGCCGACATCGGGCTTGTTCTGGTGGTCGGCGAAGACCAGCTCGATATTCTTGCCCAGCGCTTGGCCGCCGAAGTCCTCGATCGCCATGCGCGCCGCGTCGACCGAGCCGGGGCCCAGGGCCTGCGCCAGGTAGCCAGACAGGTCCGTCAACACGGCGACCTTGACCGGGCCGTCCTCGGCGGCGTGGGACGCGCCACCCGCCAGCAGCGTGGCGGCGGCGAGTTGGATGAAGGTTCTGGTGAATTTCATTGAGTCTCCTTGGTGGTGGGTGTCGTATGTTCGGGCGCGCAACCCGCGCCCGCCTCGTTCGAAGGAACAGTTCTGCAAGTTGGGTCAGAGCGGCCTGCGCAGCCGATGCGCGAGCTCACCGACGATGCCGCGGCGAAAGCCCAGTACGCAAGCCATGAAGATCACTCCCTGGATCACCATGACCCATGTGTCGAGGTGGGCGAGCCAGTTGTCCATGGCGACGATGATGGCCGCGCCGACGACCGGCCCAAGCAGTGTGCCCAGGCCGCCCAGCAGCGTAATGAGAACCACCTCGCCGGACATGCCCCAGTGCGCGTCCGGTAGCGCCGCCAGCTGAAACACAAGTGTCTTCGTGGCGCCGGCCAAGCCGGCCAGCGCTGCCGAAATGACGAAGGCCAGCAGCTTGTAACGAGCCACCTTGTAGCCCAGCGATATGGCGCGTGGCTCGTTCTCGCGGATCGCCTTCAGGACCTGGCCGAAGGGCGAATGAACGGCTCGCCAGACTACGAAAAAGCCGAACAGGAAGATCGCGAACACGAAGAGGTACATCGCCGTCATGTTCTCCAAGTCAATCACGCCGAACAGGCGGCCGCGCGGCACGCCCTGCAGGCCATTCTCCCCGCCGGAGAACGGCGCCTGCGCCACCAGGAAGTACACCATCTGCGCGATGGCCAGCGTGATCATGGCGAAATAGATGCCTTGGCGCCGGATAGCGAGCAGTCCGCTCGCCAGGCCCAGCGCCGCCGCGCAGGCGCTGCCAAACAGCACCGCCAGTTCCGGCGTGACGCCCCAGGCCTTGGCGGCGTAACCGGCGCTGTACGCCGCGATGCCGAAGAACATCGCATGCCCAAAGGACAGCAGGCCGGCGAAGCCGATCAGCAAGTTGAAGGCGCAGGCGAACAGAGCGAAACACATCACCTTCATCAGGTACACCGGATAGATCACCAGCGGGGCCAGCGCGAAGAAGGTGACCATCACGGCGATCGCGGCGAGCTGCCCGCGCGCGGGGCTCAGCCTGGCGGCAGGTACGGGAATGGTCATGGAAGTCATGCCGAAATCTCCGATTTGTTGGCGAACAGCCCATTGGGTTTGACCAGGATGACCAAGGCCATCATCACAAACACGACGACGCCCGCCGCCTCGGGGTAGTACACCTTGGTCAGCCCCTCCACCAGGCCAAGGCCGAAGCCGGCGACGATGGAGCCGAAGATGGAGCCCATTCCGCCGATCACGACCACCGCGAACACCACGATGATCATTTCGGTGCCCATGAGCGGCGCCACTTGGTAGATCGGCGCGGCCATCACGCCTGCAAAGGCGGCGATGCCGACGGCGGCAGCGTAGGTCAGGGTCAGCATGCGCGGCACGTTGACGCCGAAGGCCTGCACCAGCTTCTGGTTCTCGGTGGCGGCGCGCAGGTAGCCACCAAGCCGGGTGCGCTCGATCAGGAACCAGGTAGCGATGCAGATGGCGAGCGAGGCGACGATGACCCACACGCGGTAGTGCGGCAGGAACATGAAGCCCAGGTTATGGCCGCCCGCGAGCTGCTCGGGGATGGTGTACGGCATGCCGGCGGAGCCGTACTGGCCCAGGAACACGCCCTGGATCACCAGCCCTAGGCCGAAAGTGAACATCAGGCTGTACAAGTGGTCGATGCGGTACAGGCGCGAGAGCATGGTGCGCTCGACGGCCACGCCGATCGCGGCCACCACCAGCGGCGCGATCAGCAGCGCCCACCAGTAGCCCAGGCCCGCCTTGTTTAGCAGCAGCCAGGCTACGAAGGCGCCGAACATATACTGCGCGCCGTGGGCGAAATTGACTACGCGCAGCAGGCCGAAGATGATCGCCAGTCCGAGGGAGAGCAGCGCGTAGAATGACCCGTTGATCAGGCCGATCAGCACCTGTCCCATCAGGGCCAGAAGTGGGACGCCGAATATGTCCAATTGAATGCTCCTAGACGCCGAGCCGCTCGTGCAGCGTTTCCATGCGCGCGGGCAGCTGCGACGCGCCGAAGCTCTCGACCATGCGGCCGCCCTCCATCACGTAGAAGCGGTCCGCCAGGGGTGCAGCGAAGCGAAAGTTCTGTTCCACCATCACCACGGTGAAGCCCTGCTCACGCAAGCGCCCGATGGCGCGGCCGATCGCCTGCACGATTACCGGCGCGAGGCCCTCGGAGATCTCGTCCAGCAGCAGCAGCTTGGCGCCCGTGCGCAGGATGCGTCCGAGTGCGAGCATCTGCTGCTCGCCGCCAGACAGCCGCGTGCCCGGGCTGTGGCGGCGCTCCAGGAGGTTGGGGAACAGCTCGAAGATCTGCGCGAGCGACATGCCGCCGGGCGCGACCACGGGCGGCAGCAGCAGGTTTTCCTCGCAGGACAGGGCGGCGAAAATGCCGCGCTCCTCCGGACAGTAGCCGATCCCGTGGCGCGCCACCTTATGCGGCGCGGCCCCCACGATCTCGGCGCCCTGCATGCGGACGGAGCCGGTGCAGCGGCCGACCAAGCCCATGATCGCGCGCAGCATGGTCGTGCGGCCGGCGCCGTTGCGGCCCAGCACAGTCACAACTTCGCCACGCCGCACATCGAAGTCGACGCCGTGCAGCACGTGCGATTCGCCGTACCAAGCGTGCACGTCGCGCAGGCTCAGGTGTGTTTCAGCCATGGGCGCCCTCCAGCACGGCCTGCTCACTGCCCATGTAGGCCTCCAGCACCTGCGGATGCGTCGAGACCTCGGCATACGAGCCCTCAGCGATGATTCGGCCGCGCTGCAGCACGCTGATCGTGTCGGCGATGCGAGCGACGACGCTCATGTTGTGCTCCACCATCAGCACCGTGTGATCTGCGGCGACGCGCTTGATTAGCTCCGTGACACGGTCAATGTCCTCGTGACCCATCCCCTGCGTCGGTTCATCGAGCAGCAGCAGCTTGGGGTCCGCGGCCAGCGTAGTGGCGATCTCCAGCGCCCGCTTGCGGCCGTACGGCAGCTCGCCGGCGGGGACCGCGGCGAAGCTGTGCAGGTCCACCGTGCGCAGTAGCTCCAATGCGCGCTCGTTCAGGGCATCGAGGGTGCTTTCGCGTTTCCAGAAGTGGAAGGACGTGCCCAGCTTGCGCTGCAGCGCGATGCGCAGGTTTTCCAGTGCGGTGAGGCTGGGGAAGACGGCGGAGATCTGGAAGGAGCGCACCATGCCCTTGCAGGCGACGTCGGCCGGCCCGTCGCTGGTGATGTCCTTGCCATCGAACACGATGGTGCCGCGCGTGGGCTGCAGGAATTTCGTGAGCAGGTTGAAAACGGTGGTCTTGCCGGCCCCATTGGGGCCGATCAGGGCATGGATGTACCCGCGCCGGACGCACAGATTGACGCCGTCCACGGCGATGAAGCCGCTGAACTCGCGCACCAGGCCTTGGGTTTCCAGGATGTAGGTTGGGGAATGCATGTCGTTCACCCGTTGCGGGGTGGCACAATGTTCGCGTCGAAGCTGCCGGCGCCTCTCGTCCGAACGGATAATTCGCTCCCCCGGGTTTTCCCGGGTCAGGCGCCCTGCTGGGTGCGGCCGAGCGTGAGCACGCCCAGCCGGCGCGCCTCGATCGACGCGCAGGACACCGCCGCGTTGAAAGCCTGTGCCTGCTGCTGCTCGATTCGCAGCGCCTGCGGGAACGGTGCGTCGAAGCCATCGTCGATCAGCTTGCGGTAGGCCGCGAGCAGGCCGGGGGCAAGCGACTGCATGTCGCGCGCGAGCGCGCATGCGGCCGGCAGCAGCTCCGCCGCCGGCAGCACGCGGTTGACGAGGCCCCACGCGTACGCGGTATGCGCGTCAAGGTAGTTACCGGTGAGCGAAAGCTCCTTCGCACGCCCGATGCCGATCAGGCGACTGAGGCGCTGGCTCAGGCCCCAGACCGGCAGCAGGCCCACGCGCCCGTGCGTGTCGGCAAAACGCGCGTTCTCGGAGGCGAGCAGCATGTCGCAGCCGAGGGCGAGCTCGAAGCCACCCGCAGCAGCCACGCCGTTGATCGCGCCGATCACCGGCCCAGAGAACGAACGCAGCGCCTCGACGGGCGAGCGGGCCGCCAGCACGGAGCGCAGCGCGTCGTCGCTGGCGCCTATTTCCTTGAGGTCCAGGCCCGCGCAGAATGCGCTGCCTGCGCCGGTCAGCACCAGTACCTGCACGTCCGGCGCCTCGGCGAGTTCTTGTACCACGGCCGCGAGCGCAGCCCGAAGTGCCTGCGACAGGGCGTTGCGCGCTTCCGGGCGGTTCAGGGTGACGACCGCATATCCCTGGTCGCGGTCGATGGTGAGCACGGGCATGGCTGGAGCTCCTCTTGTACAGAGTCCGCGATGATCACCGGGCGGCGCGCCGCCGGCCTCGTTCGAAAGGACAGTTCGCCGCCGCTTCTTCAGGGCACCAGGCCGAGCTGCCGCGCCATCGCCACCGCGTGCGTGCGGCTTTGTGCCGCCAGCTTCACGTTCATGCTGCGCAGGTGAGCCTTGACTGTGGTCTCGGAGACGAATAGCCGGTCGGCGATCTCCTTATTGCGATGGCCCTCCGCCAGCAGGCGCAGCACCTGCAACTCCCGCTCAGACAGCAGACTGGCGGCAGCGGCAGCGGGCGCCGGCGGGGGCGCCGCATCTCCCGAGGGAGCCACGGCGATGCCGCCTGCGGCCAGCACGGAGGCGGCGAAGGCCGCCAGCGCGTCGCCCGGCGGCAAAGAGTCGCGCAGCTCCGTCACTCGCCGCAGCATGTCCGGCCCCTCGTCGACGAAGGTGCGCACGAACCCTTCGCCGGCGGCGAAGTGGAGCGCATCGCGCAGCCGACGCATGCCCAGCGCCGACTGCCCTGACTGGCACAGCGCCTCGGCCAGCAGGAGGTTCAGCTTGTGAGCGCGCCGGTGTCGCTGCTGCGCATCGGCGGCGCGTATCGCCTCCTTGAGCGGCGCCACCGTGGATTCGGCGCGGCCGGTGCGGATCTTGAACCGCAGCGCCGCGATGAATGGCGCGTCGACATCGTTGCCGTGCGTCACCAGTCCGTCGAACGGCGCCCAGGTGCGTTCATCACTGCCGCTGGCGAGCTTGTCGCGCGCGAAATCGACGCGGCCCCGCATCAGCGCCAGCCGCGCTCGCTCGAGGCGCGCAGACGCCACCAGCCGCGGCAATCCGTTGCGGTGCCCGGTCACTTCCATCTCCGCCAGCAGTTCCTCGACATCCTCGCCACGCGCCGCCGCGCAGCGCGCCAGCACCCTGTAGCTGGTGATCAGCTGGTCCGGCGCGGCCGCGTCCTTGAGCATCGGCAGGTACAGCTTCAGCAGCCGCTCGGCCTCGTCGAGCTGATGGCTTTCATACAGTGCCTCGGCCAGGAACGCCGCCGCTACGGCACCGCCGGCCTGCTGCAGCACGTTGTCCGTGCCGCCGGCCAGCGCCGCGCGGAAGCGCGATGTGGCGCCGCGCAGCCGGCCCTGCGCGAACTCGATCGCGCCCTCGAGGCACAGCGTCATGGGGACAATGAAGGAGCCACCGATTTCGCCCACCCGCTCGCGTGCCTGCGCCAGAAGCTGGCGCGCCTCGTCGAACCGGCTCTCGGCCACTAGGCAGTAGCCGTAGGAGGCCCCCAGCATGCCGTACGAGAAAGGCCGGTCCGGCGTCACCCGCGGCAGCACTTCGCGCCACTGCGCAGCCGCTTCGCGAACGCGATCGGTCATCGCCAGGATGAAGGCACGCTGCGCGCCGTCGGAAGTGGCAAAGGGCTCCGGTGGCACCGCGCCGGCCGCTCGTCCGGCCTGCAGGCCGTCCAGGAGCTTGAGGCTCTCCTGGTACCGATGCGTGAGCGTCAGGGCCCACGCAAAGGTGAGCGCGAGCATGGGATCACGCGCCACCCGCTCACTCACTTGTGGCGCGGCATACCAACGCGCCAGCGTGCGGGCTCGCCCTCGCCAGAGCGTCTGCTCCGCATGCTCGGCGAGCAGCTGCATCAGGAAGGCCGGCTCTTCCGCGTGCAGCGCGTGCTCGATCGCCCGCGCGGGCTGCCCCTGGTCCAGCCACCACTGCGCCGCGCGACGGTGCAGCCGCGGGATCTCACGAGGAGCCGACTGCGCGATCTGCGCCCGCAGGAAACCGGCAAAGAGGGGGTGGTAACGGTACAGCCCCCTCTCGGGGTCCTGCGCGGCGAGAAAGAGGTGGGCCCGCTGCACGGCCGCCAGCAGCTCGCCGCTGTCGGAGATTTCCAGCAGGTAGTCGCACATCGGCGCGCTCAGCTCGCCCAGCACGCTGGTACGAACCAGGAAGTCGCGCAGGCGCGGCGGCTGCCGCGACAGCACATCTTCAACCAAGTAGTCGGCGATTGGTCCGCTAGAGCCGTCGAACGTGGCGACAAACTGCTGAGGGTCCGGGCGATCGCGCAGAGCCAACGAGACGAGCCACAGCGCGGCTGGCCAGCCTTCCGTGCGCTGCTGCAGGCGCAAGATGTCGTCGTTGCGCAGCGCCAGACCGCGCTGCTGGCGCAGGAAGGCCGCCGTTTCTGTTGAGGTGAATCGCAGTTCCGCGGGACGGATCTCCAGCAGCTTGCCGTGCGCGCGCAGCCGGCCAATGCCGATGTCCGGCACGCTGCGCGAGCCCACCAAGATCTGGCATTCGGCCGGCAGGTAGTCCACCAACTGACGCACGAGCCCCAGCACCACAGGGCTTTCGATGGCCTCAAAGTCGTCAAGGAAAAGCACGAAGCGGCCCTTCACTGCGGACAACCGCGCAGCGAGGCTCAGCACGGCGGCGTCGCTATCACCTTCAACCGCAGCGGCGCCAGGCGACAACGAGGGTTCGATCGCTCGTAGCGCCTCCACCATGTACGCCAGGAAGTGGCCGACCTCATTGTCCGCGCGGTCCAGCGTCAGCCAGCCCGTGGCGACACTGCGGCTGCGCAGCTGCGCGTAATACTGCAGCATGACCGTTGTCTTGCCAAATCCGGCGGGACCGTGCACAAGTACCAGCGCGGCCTCTTCGGCCGACCGGATGAGGTCGATTATCTGGGTGCGCGGGACGGGGCGCGGTGAGCTGAGCCGCGGATGGAGCTTGGCAAGGGCCATGTGCCGCGCGCCCGGGATGTCTGTCTGCACCTGGTGCCTTCAATGTACTGCACTCCCATTGTAGCCGCCGGGTCATGGGCAGCTGAGCGCCATCACAAGTTAGAGTTGAGGTTGCTCACCCGCGGCCTGGCTTCAAGGTAGGGGTGGTCGTACTTTCGGTGCGGAATGACACGGTAGTGCCAGAAATTTCCCTTTAAATCAAAGACTTACGAATTCAGTTCGTGCGCAGACAGTTCAAGTTCGTAAGTCCTTGTCGCACAATAACGTTTCTACCCCAAGCGCACCGATT
>JAMPXR010000307.1 GCA_023701085.1 Ramlibacter sp.
GGGGACTATTTCCAGCAGTCGCTGCGCTACCGGTGGATCGACAGCCAGGCCGAGTTCGCGATCCCGCGCCCGCGGCCCGCCCCGCCGCCCGAGCGCCCGCGCGATCCGATGTCGGAACTCGTGAACGACGTGCTCGGGAGGATCCTGCGGCAGCTGCAGCAGGGACAGTGACGGTCAGGCCGCGGCCAGTGAGCGGGCCTCGGCGTCGACGTGTTCCCGCCCGCGGGCTCAGCGCCCCAGGTCTTTGGCGGTCTGCCCGGCGATGCCCCAGTTGGCCTTGGGCATGTCGTGAATCCAGACGCGGATGCTTTCCTTGGGCGCCCCCACGGCGTCGTGCAGCGCCTGGGTGACTTTCTCGATCACGGCGCGCTTCTGCTCCTCGGTGCGGCCTTCGAGCATGTAGATCTGGGCGAACGGCATGGTCGGAACTCCTCAGGTTGTGCGCACGACTGGGGCCATCGTGCAAGGCCTATGACTGATGCAGATCGATCCCCAGACCCTGGATCGCCGCCCTGGAGTGTTCGATCAGGTGGTCCATGAACGCGCGGGTGCGCGGCGGCATGTACTTGCGGCTGGGCAGCGCCGCCACCAGGCTCAGGCGGGCCGTGATCCAGGGCGCGAGCACGCGCTTGACCGCGCCCGAGCGCAACAGGGGGACGAGCAGGTCCACCGGCTGGCTGCTGATGCCGCCGCCCTCCGCCGTGGCGCGCAACAGCGTGTCGGTGTGGTTGGCGGTCATCACGGCCGGCACGTCCACTTCCAGCACGCGGTCGTGCTGGGTCGGATCGAGCAGGCGCATCGGGCCGAGCCGCACATTCGGCAGGCGAAGCCGCAGGCACCGGTGGTGCCGCAAGTCCTCGGGTGTCGCCGGCTCTCCGTGCCGCCGCAGGTAGTCCGGCGACGCGCAGAAGACCGCCTGGCTCAGGATGATGGGGCGGGCGATCACGTTCGGGTCCATTTGCGCGGTGCCGGTCAGCACGGCGAGGTCGAACTCGTGCACGGCGGGGTCGGGCGAATCCTCGACGTGGACATCGACCACGACGGAAGGATGCATCCGCTGGAAGCCGACGACCGCCGCGGCCAGCAAGTGCGCCGCCGCCACGGGCGGGGCGAGCACCCGCACCGTGCCGCTCATCTCCTTGCTTTGCGCCTGCACCATGGCATCGGCGTCGTCGATCTCGGCCAGGATGGCGCGCAGCCGGTCGATGTAGTCCTCCCCGGCCTGTGTCAGCGACAGGCGGCGCGTGGTGCGCTGCAACAGCCGCACGCCCAGGTGCTGTTCGAGGTCGCTCACGAGCCGCGTGACCACGGCCGGCGCCAGATCGAGCTTGCGCGCGGCGGCCGCGAAGCCGCCCTCGTCGACGACCTGCTGGAACACGCGCATGGATTGAAGCCTGTCCATCTTCCGCCTCCCACGGTAGCGAGCCGATTATTGCCCGAGCGGCAACGAAGGGGGCGGGCCTGCCGCCAGGGGCGCGGGCCGTTCAGGCCGGAGCGCAGAACTCGAGCCGTGGCCCCGCGGGGACGATCCGTGTCGGGTTGATGTGCGGATGGCTCATGTAGTAGTGCCGCTTGATGTGGTCGATGTCGACCGTCCCGGCGATCCCGGGCACCAGATACAGCTCGCGCAGGTAGCGCTGCAGATGGGGGGAGTCCTCGATCCGGTTGCGATTGCACTTGAAGTGGCCGAAGTAGACGGCGTCGAAGCGCGCCAGCGTGGTGAAGAGCCGCCAGTCGGCCTCCGTCGGTCGCGATCCGACCAGATATCGGCGTTTTCCCAGTTCCGCTTCCGCCCAGTCCAGCGCCGCGAACAGCCGATCGAAGGCGCGCTCGTAGGCCGGCTGGCTGGTGGCGAAGCCGCAGCGGTACACGCCATTGTTGATGTTGTCGTACACGAAGGCGTTGGCCCGGTCGATCTCTTCGCGCAGCGGCTGCGGGTACAGGTCCACCTCGCTGTCCGCCAGGTCGCCGAAGGCATCGTTGAACATGCGGATGATGTCGCCCGATTCGTTGCTCACGATGGTGCCCGTCTTCTTGTCCCAGAGCACGGGCACCAGCACGCGCCCGCTGTACTGCGGATCGGCCAGGGTGTAGAGCTGGTGCAGGTAGCCGAAGCCGTGCAGATGGTCCGGCAGCGCCTCGCTGAAATGCCAGCCCCGGGTCATGACGGGCTCGACGATGGATACGGAAACCACATCCTGCAGGCCCTTGAGCACGCGGGCGATCATCGTGCGGTGCGCCCAGGGGCAGGCGAGTGAAACGTAGAGGTGGTAGCGGCCGCGTTCCGCGGGATAGCCGCTGGAGCCATCCGAGGTGATCCGGTGGCGAAACGCCGATGCGGTCCGCACGAATTCGCCGTGCGAGGCACGCGTGTCGTACCAGCCGTCATGCCACTGTCCCCGATCGAGATAACCGCTCACGAAGAAATCCTTTCCTGAAGGCGCTGCCGTGCATCGGCCCGCGCTGCGTTGTCCAGAGTTTGAGGCAGGGCGGCACCGATGATTGTTGCTGGAATCGCAATGGTGCATACCGGCACAGGCGGTTTTTCCGCATCGCGTTCGTCCCCAGAATTCATCCCATGCCGGAAGCGAACCCACGCGGCCGACAAGCCAGGCGAGGTACCCCACCGGACCCGCCGGCGATTCCCGAGGCCCTTACTTCTGACTTGATTCACTGGAGATGAACATGAACCGCAAATTCGCCCTGTCCCTCGTCGTCGCCGCCGCCACCGCGGCCGGCAATGCCTTCGCCGACGACATCACCGTCGACACCACGCCTTTCGCGTCCAGCCGCAGCCGCGCCGAAGTGCAGGCCGAGCTGTCGCAATACAAGAAGTCGGGCGTGAATCCCTGGTCGATCTCGTACAACCAGTTGCGCGGCGTCGAAAGCCGCCAGACCCGCCAGCAGGTCGTCGGCGAATACCTCGCCGTGCGCGGCCGGGTCGCCGCGATGACCGGCGAGGACAGCGGCTCCGCTTACCTGAAGAATCAGGCCGTCGCAGCCGGCACGACCCTGGCCGGACAGCCGCAGCGCGCGCTCTGATCGACAGCCGACGACTTGCAAAGGAACACGCCATGAGCAATTCCCTGATCTCCCGCGCCGTGAGCACCGACGCCGGCTGGAGTCCGCTGGCGCTGCGCATCGCCGCCGGCATCATCTTCGCGGCCCATGGGGCGCAGAAGCTGTTCGGCTGGTTCGGCGGCTACGGCCTCGAAGGCACCGGCCAGTGGATGGCATCCATCGGCCTGGGCCCGGGCTACCTCATGGCCCTGTTGGCCGGCAGTGCCGAGTTCTTCGGCGGACTCGCGCTGATCCTGGGCCTGTTCGTGCGGCCCGCCGCCGCCGTGTTGGCCGTCACGATGGTGGTGGCGATCCTCAGCGTGCACATCGGCAAGGGCCTGTTCATGAGCAACAACGGCTACGAGTTCGGGCTGGCCCTGCTGGTCGTGAGCATCTCGCTGATGATCAGCGGCGCCGGCCGCGCCTCGGTCGACGGACTGCTGCGTCCGGCGCAGGCAAGCTGAAGCGCGGGATAGGTTTCTGACCCACACGCGGACCCATACGGGTCCGCTTTGCTTTGGGGCGCGCGGGCACGATCACCGGTATCCTGAGAAAATCCCTGTCTTCTCCATCGAGCCGCCGGTTACCTCATGCCTTTGCCCCCGCCCCAGTCCCGCAGCCACATCCATACCCGCAGCGTCGTCTACCGCGGCTACCACCGCGACGACGGGCTGTGGGACATCGAGGCCGAGATGACCGACACCAAGACCTACCCGCTGGAGCGTTCCGAGCGCGGGGTGCTGTCGCCCGGCACGCCGATCCACGGGATGTTGATCCGCGTGACGGTCGACGATCACATGACCATTCGCGAGATCGCCAGTTCGTCGGACCACACGCCGTTCGACGAATGCCAGCAGGGCAAGGACCCCATGCAGCGCATGGTCGGCGCGACCATGGGACCGGGCTGGCGCCAGGCGATCGAGAAGGCGCTCGGGGGCGTGCGGGGCTGCACGCACCTGCGCGAACTGCTGTTCAACATGGCCACGGCCGCCTACCAGACGATTCCCTCCTACCAGCACCGGCTGCGCAGGCTGGCGGGCCTGGCGGAACCGGAAAGCGAGAAACCCCCGTACCACCTGGGCAAATGCATCGCCTGGGA
>JAMPXR010000308.1 GCA_023701085.1 Ramlibacter sp.
CATGCTGGAATCAAAATCCAGTGCCTTAACCAACTTGGCGACTCCCCTACACGGGTGGACCGCTGACTTCAGCCGCCCACCGATGAATCGTCGCTGGGTGCCCATCCCCACAGGGGATGAACCTCCAAATTCACGCATTCCCTGACCTTCCAGCCCGCCGGGGCGGCCTGCAAGCCCATGTCCTGCGGCAACTGCGAAAACACGGCACTCCCCGAGCCGGTCATGCGCCCCTGCAGGCCCCGCGATCCCAGCCATTCAAGCGCCTGGGTGACGCCGGGGCAAAGCCTTTGCGCCGCCGGCTGCAAGTCGTTACGGCCAAATCCGAAGGGGTTTTCCCTGAATTCCCTCGGCAGGGACGCTTCGCACTCGCCGTATTGCTTCGCAGCAAAGCCTGAAATTATAGCAGCGTCGCCGCTTTGTTTCAGTTCCAGCCCGCCGAATACGAGCGCGGTGGCCAGCCCTTGCGGCGGCTTGACCACGGCAAACCGCCCCCGGGGCAGTTCCAGCGGCGTCAGCCGTTCGCCCACACCTTCGACCCAGGCGTTGCGGCCTTGCAGGAAAAAGGGAACGTCGGCCCCCAGCGCCAGCCCGATGCTGGCCAATTGCGACCGGGTCAAGCCCAGGCGCCACAGCCGGTTGAGCGCGAGCAGGCAGGTGGCGGCGTCCGAGGAACCCCCGCCCAAGCCCGCCTGGGCCGGCAAGCGTTTTTCGATGGCGATATGGGCGCCCGCGCCGGTGCCCGAGGCGGCCTGCAGGCCGCGCGCCGCGCGCAGCACGAGGTCGTCGGCCGGCAAGGCCTCCGCCAGGTCCTCGCGGCTGAGGGCGCCAGCGGCGCGCAGCTCGAAATGGAGGGTGTCGCACCAGTCGATGAGCATGAAGGCGGACTGCAGCAGGTGCATCCCGTCGGGCCTGCGGCCCACCACATGCAGGAAGAGGTTCAGCTTGGCCGGGGCCGGGACGTCGTACAGCGCTTTCACGGGCGTTCCAGCACCAGGCGCAGGTCGGCTCGCGGGGGCGGCTGCAGCCGCCGCGCCCTCAGCCGTCCCTCGCCCAGCGACGACAGGTCCGCCTGCCAGCCGGGTGCCGGCGTGTCGATGCCGCGCAGCCAGTCGAACAGCGCCGACACAGGAATCGGCGCGCCGGTGGCATGCGCCGCCAGGGCCTGGACCGATTCGAATTCGCGCGTCTGGCCGTTCGAGCGCAGCCGGGCCGAGCCCGGCCCCCAGGCCAGCACCGCCAATGTGCCGCCCATCGGGTTGTACAGGGCCAGCTCGCCGACGGTCGCGCTGCCCCGAAGCTCAAATCCGGCCGAAAAGGACCGGGGCGGGTCTTCCTGGACCTCGAGCGCCAGGCGGCCGCTCCAGGGCCCCGCCGCGCCGTCCGCCGGCGCGACCGTCCGGGGCGGGCTCGCGCAACCGGCGGCCAGCGCCAGGCTCGCCGCCAGGAGCAGCCCGCGCGCGCCGGCGACCCGCAGGCTCATGGCTTGACGCCCAGTCGCTGGAGCGTTTCCAGCAGCGTCTCGCTTTCGTTGTTGAGCAACAGGCCCTCTTTCCAGATGGCCTGCGCGCGGTCCCGTTGCCCCAGGCTCCACAGCACCTCGCCCAGGTGGGCGGCGATCTCGGCGTCCGGCCGGGACTGGTAGGCGTTGGTCAGGATGCGCAAGGCTTCGGCGCGATTGCCCATGCGGAACTCGACCCACGCCAGGCTGTCGCTGATGAACGGGTCATCGGGTGCGAAGCTCAGCGCCTTCTGGATGAGCTCCTTGGCCTCCGGCAGGCGCAGGTTGCGATCGGCCAGCGAATAGCCGAGCGCGTTGTAAGCGTGGTGATAGTCCGGCTTTTCCGCGATGATCCGCCGCAGCAGCCGTTCCATGTCGGGCAGGTCGCCCATCTTCTCGGCCACCATGGCCTGCTCGTACAGCAGGTCCGCGTCCAGCGGCGGCTCGGCCGTGGCCTGCGCCAGCAGGTCGTAGGCGGCCTTGAGCTGCTTGTGCTCGCGCAGCAGCTGGACCTCGGACGTGATCTTCATGCGCTTGTCCTCGGCGCTGCGTTCGGGCAGCGCGCGCAGCAACTGCCGCGCCTGCTCCAGCTTGCCCTGGCGGGCCAGGATGGACGCGCGGCGGTTCTGGGCCGCCACCAGCTCCTGCTGGTTTTCGATGCGGTCCAGCCACGCCCCGGCGAGCTGGTAATCCTTGCGTTTCTCGGCGAGGCGGGCCAGCGACAGGTAGGCCTGCGCCAGGCCGCGGCTGCGCTCCTCGCCGCTGCGTTGCGCCTGCGCCAATTCGAGGTAGCGCTTGAGCGAGGCCTCGGCAGCCGCATCCTGGTTGTCCTGCAGCTGCAGCGTGCCCTGGACCAGCCAGGCCTCGGGGTAGTCCGGCTTTTCCGCGGTCACCAGCTTCAGTTGCTGGCCGGCTTCGACGTAGCGCTGCGCATCGAGCAGGGCGCGCGCATAGCCCATGCGCAGTTCCGGCAGCGGCTGGCCTTGCAGGTAACGGCGAACGATGGCTTCGGCGGCGGGCAGCTTCGGGTCCATCAGTTCCAGGCCCAGGAGGGCGGGCGCTTCCGCGCGGGCATTGACGGCCTGCCCCCGGGTGGCGGCGTCCAACGCGCCTGCAAAGTCGCCTGCCGCCAGCCGCGTCCGCCCCACCGCGGTCCAGGCCGCCGCGCCGGTCGCGGGCTTCGCCAGGTAGTCGCCCAGCGCCTTTTCCACCACCTCGGCCGCGAGCTTCTTGTCGCTGACGCGCGAATAGGTGCGCGGCACCGAGCCCAGGACCGCGTCGACTTCCTTGGAACCCGCCAGGGCGAGTTCGGTCCTCAAGGGTTCGACGGTGTCGGCCACCCGGTTGAGGGCCACCAGGATCTGCAACACGTAACGGTTGGCCTCGCGCGACTCGGGAAAGGCTTGCTTCCAGGCCGTGGCGGCCTGAAGCGCGGAGTCGCCCGAGCGGGACTGGAACGCGATCTCCACCGCCCGCTGGTACAGGGAAGGGTCGTTGATACGGCGCGCGGCATCCAGGATCAGCGAATAACCGGCCGCCGGCTCGGTCCCGCGCGCGTTGATTTCGCCCAGGAGCAACTGGTAGAACAGTTCCGCGTCGAGCCGCGTCGCGCCCGCCGCCTGGTCCGGTTCTGCGTTGGCGGCAGTCTGCGCAGGCGCGGCCTGCGCCAGCGCCAGCAGGCACAGCGCACCCGCCGCCGCAAGAGGGAATCGCTTCATCGAACCATAATAATCCAAGCCCCGCCGAATGGCCCTCCATGCCCGAACTGCCCGAAGTCGAAGTGACACGCCTGAGCCTTGCCGACCGGATCGCCGGCGCGAGGATCGAGGGGGTGCGCGTGGGAAAGCCCTTGCGCTGGCCCTTGGGGCTGCCGGCGCAGCGACTGGTCGGGCGCACCGTGCGCGGCGTGCGGCGGCGCGGCAAGTACCTGCTGCTGGACCTGGACGAAGGGCTGCTGCTGCTGCACCTGGGCATGTCGGGCAGCCTGAGCTTCCGCGCGCAGGCGCCGGGAGCGGGCGCGCACGATCACTTCGATCTGGTGACCAGCCAGGGCATCTTGCGGCTGAACGATCCGCGGCGCTTCGGCGCGGTGGTCTACGCGCCGGGCGAAGACGCGCCCGCGGCCCGCAAGCTGCTGGGCCGGCTGGGCATCGAACCGCTGGGCGAAGGCTTCGGCCTCGATGAATTCCACGCCGGCCTGAGGCGCCGCCATGCCGCGGTCAAGCAGGTGCTCCTGGCGGGCGACGTCGTGGTGGGCGTGGGCAACATCTACGCCTCCGAAGCGCTGTTCCTGGCGGGCATCCGCCCGACCCTGCGGGCCTCGCGCATCAGCCGCGCGCGCGCCCAAAAGCTGCACACGGCGGTGCGCCAGGTGCTGGCGCGCGCGGTCGCGGCGGGCGGCAGCACGCTGCGTGATTTCTCCAATGCGCGCGGCGAGGCGGGCTACTTCCAGCTCGAAGCCATGGTGTACGACCGCGCGGGCCAGCCGTGCCGGGTCTGCGGCACGCCGGTCAAGAGCATCCGCCAGGGACAGCGTTCGTCGTATTTCTGCCCGACCTGCCAGAAATCCTGAAGGCGCGGCGGGGGTCGAATGCTATATTCAATGACACCTCGAGGGGCACGGTGGGCACTTCCTTCAACGAACAGTTCGACCAGCATGG
>JAMPXR010000309.1 GCA_023701085.1 Ramlibacter sp.
AGCACCGCCGATTCGTTGAAGCTGATGTCGCGCTGCTGCAGCAGCTCGGTTTCGGGGATCAGCTCCTTGCCCTCGCGCGTGCGCAGCTTGAAGCGCAGCCGCGTGCGCAGCTGGAACTCGCGCACCTGGCCGGAGGCGTTCAGGCCCACGACCACCTTCTCGCGCTGGTCCGCCAGCACGTCCAGCACCACTTGCGCGGTGTCGGCGCGCGCCGCGTCCCCCACCACCGTCACCCCGTTGCCGGAGGCGATGCTGCGCTTGAGCTCGTTGCCCAGCGAAGACGTGGGCGCCGAACCGATGTAGATGGTGCTGAACGCGAAATTCGGCGCCTGCCGCAGCTGGAAGCCGCAGGCTGCCAAGGCCAGCGCCAGGGCCGCGGCGGCCAGTGCGCGAGCCACCGCCCAGCCGGCTGGACGTGGCCTCTGGCGGCGTGCATTCGCGAGCTCGAACATGATGGCGCGATTTTAGCCAGGCTGGTGCGCACGGGCAGGCGCGCGGGCGGCGCCGAACGGGAGAATCGTGGCGAACGCCGCGCGGCTCAGCCCACGCCGCCCACGCACAGGTACTTGATCTCCAGGTATTCGTCGATGCCGTACTTGGAGCCTTCCCGGCCCAGTCCCGACTGCTTGACTCCGCCGAAAGGCGCGACCTCGGTCGAGATCAGGCCTTCGTTGATCCCCACCATGCCGTATTCCAGCGCCTCGGCCACGCGCACCACGCGGGCGAGGTCGCGGCTGTAGAAATAGGAGGCCAGGCCGTATTCGGTGTCGTTGGCCATGCGGATGGCCTCGGCCTCGTCGGTGAAGCGGAACAGCGCCGCCACGGGACCGAAAGTCTCTTCCCGCGCCAGTGACATCGCCGGCGTCGCGTCGGCCAGCACGGTGGGCTCGAAGAACGAGCCGCCGAGCGCGTGGCGCTTGCCGCCCAGCAGCAGCCGGCCACCCTTGGCCGTGGCATCCCCCACGTGCGCCTCGACCTTTTCGACGGCGGCCATGTCGATCAGCGGGCCCTGCTGCGCGCCTTCGGCCGTGCCGTCCGCCACCTTGAGCGCGGCGACCGCGGCCACCAGCTTCTGGGCGAACGCCTCGTACACGCCGTCCTGGACCAGGAAGCGGTTGACGCATACGCAGGTCTGGCCGGTGTTGCGGTACTTGGACGCGATGGCGCCGGCCACGGCGGCGTCCAGGTCGGCGTCGTCGAAGACGATGAACGGCGCGTTGCCCCCCAGCTCCAGCGAAATCTTCTTGATCGTCGGCGCGCAGCGCGCCATCAGCTCGCGGCCGATCTCGGTCGATCCGGTGAACGAGAGCTTGCGCACCTTCGGGTTGGCGGTCAGTTCGCCGCCGATGGCGGCCGCCGAGCCGGTGACCACGTTGAGCACACCCTTGGGAATGCCGGCACGCGCCGCCAGTTCGGCCAGCGCCAGGGCCGAGAACGGCGTCTGGCTGGCCGGCTTGACGACCACCGTGCAGCCGGCGGCAAGCGCCGGGCCGACCTTGCGCGTGATCATCGCGTTCGGAAAGTTCCAGGGCGTGATCGCCGCGACCACGCCCACCGGCTGCTTGATGGCGACGATGCGGCGGTTGGCCGTGGGGGCGGGGATCGTGTCGCCGTAAATGCGCTTGGCCTCCTCGGAAAACCACTCCAGGAACGATGCGCCGTAGGCCACCTCGCCGCGCGATTCGGCCAGCGGCTTGCCTTGCTCGGCGGTCATGATCGCGGCCAGGTCCTCCTGGTGGGCCAGCAGCAGCTCGAACCACTTGCGCAGCAACTGGGCCCGCTCCTTCGCGGGCCGGGCGCGCCAGGCGGGCCACGCGGCTTGCGCCGCGTCGATGGCGCGCCGGGTCTGGGCTTCGCCCATCTTCGGCACCTGGCCCACGATCTGGCCGTTGGCCGGGTTCCTCACGGTGATCGCCGCTTCCGGTTCGGCGTTGATCCATTGGCCATCGATGAAGGCCGCTTGGCGCAGCAGCGCCGGGTCCTGGAGTTGCAGGTTCATGATGCTTTCAGCTTGACGTGCGGTTGTCGGGAACACCTCGCGGCCCGGCCAGCGAGTCGACGCACGCCGCGCGCCCGCAGCCCAGCCAGGAACAGCTTACGCTTTTGCGCGGTTCGGGAATACCGCGGGGCGCAGCGACGGATGGGCCGGGAACATCTTCGGGACGTAAGGAATGTCCACCCCGAGTTCTTCGGCGGCGTGCCACGACCAGCGCGGGTTGTACAACACGCCACGGCCCATCACCACCATGTCGGCCTTGCCGGACGCGACGATCTCCTCGGCCTGCTTCGGGCCCGTGACCAGCCCGACCACCATGGTCGTCATGCCGACCTCCCGCTTCATCTGCTCGGCGAACCCGACGTGATAGCCGGGGGCGAACGGCACCTGCTGGCGGTGGTCCAGCCCGCCGCTGGACACGTCGACGAAGTCGCAGCCGAGCTTTTTCAGCTGGTGCGCGAACAGCAGGCTCTGGGACATGTCCAGCCCGCCTTCGACCCAGTCGGTGACCGACAGGCGAACGCCCAGGGGCTTGTCCTTGGGCCAGGCCTCGCGCATCGCGGCGAACACCTGCAGCGGGAAGCGCATGCGGTTCTCCACGCTGCCGCCGTATTCGTCGGTGCGCTGGTTCGACAGCGCCGAGAGGAACTGGTGCATCAGATAGCCGTGGCCGGCGTGGAATTCGATCAGCTCGAAGCCGGCCCGGTGCGCGCGCTGGGTCGAGGCGACGAATTCGTCCACCAGCGTCACGAGGTCGCCCTTGGCCAGGGCGCGCGGCGTGTGCCAGTCGGCGTAGGGCAAGGCCGACGGGGCGACCGTCTCCCAGGCCCCTTCTTCCGGCTTCAGCGCCCGGCCGCCCTGCGCCGGCGGCACCGTGGACGCCTTGCGGCCGGCGTGCGCCAGCTCGATGCCGATGGCCGCGCCGCCGAACTTCTTGCACAGCTCCACCACGCGCTTCCAGGAGGCTTCGTTCTCGTCGCTGCACAGCGTCGCGCACTTCTGGGAGATGCGTCCGGACGGGCTGACATTGGTCATCTCGAACGTCAGCAGGCCGCCGGCGCCCAGGGCGAGCGAGCCGTAGTGCATCAGATGCCAGTCGTTGGCGTTTCCGTCGTCGCAGATGTACTGGCACATCGGCGAGACGGCGATGCGATTCTTCAAGGTCAGACCGCGCAGCGCGATCGGCGAAAAAAGGACACTGCTCATGGGGATCTCACTTTGTTGCGGGGATGTCTCCGCCTTCATGCAAACGGCGTGCCACCCGCCGCTGCCGTCCCCAAGCGCGCCTTCGCCGGGCGAAGGGGTCGCATCGTGTCGCAGGCTGCGACAACTGTCGCGCCCGTCACTCGAACTGGAACAGCTTGGTGATGCCGTGTTCCTTCAGGCGCCGGTAGATGGTCGAGCGGGATATGCCGAGCTGCCGGGCGGCCAGCGCGATGTTGCCGCCGTACTGCTTCATCGCCGCGCGAATCAGCTCGATCTCCGCGTCTTTCATCGGCTGCATCTGCGGCCCGGCCGGCTCCGCCCCCGCAGCGGCGCGCTCTGGCGCCGCGCCGGGTGAGGCGGGCGCGTCGGCGGCGGGCTTGGCGGGCGCCGCCGCCGTCTGGCGCGCGGGCCCCTTCATCCGGTAAGCCAGGTGCGCGGGCTCGATCGTCGGCCCCTGGCACACGATGGCCGCCATCTCGAGCACGTTTTCGAGCTCGCGGACGTTGCCTGGCCAGGGGTGGTCGCCCAGCCGCTCGAGAGCCTGCGGCGACAGGGCCAGCGGGCCGGTCTCCAGCTTCTCGCTCAGCCGGTCGATGATGTGGCCGGCCAGCAGCGGCAGGTCGCCCGTGCGCTCCCGCAGCGGGGGCAGGTCGATCTCCACCACGCTCAAGCGGAAATACAGGTCCAGCCGGAACCCGCCGCTGACGCTCTTTTCGTACAGATCCTCGTTGGTGGCGGCGATGATGCGCAGGTCCACGCGGATCGGCTTGGTGTCCCCCAAGCGCAGCACCGACCCGTCCTGCAGCACGCGCAGCAGCTTGGCCTGCAGGTCCAGCGGCAGCTGGTTGATTTCGTCCAGGAAGATGGTGCCGCCGTCCGCCAGCTCGAGCTTGCCGACCTGCCCGCCCTTGCGTGCGCCGGTGAAGGCGCCGCCCTTGTA
>JAMPXR010000310.1 GCA_023701085.1 Ramlibacter sp.
GGCAGCACGATCCGGTTGACATCGCGCACCGGGTTCTCGATGGCATCCTTCAGGCCGAAAGCCGGCCGCCGGTTGGGCTTGGCGATGAAGCGGCCGTGCACATGGCAGGCACGGATGCGCAGCTCGAGCATGACGGGGCTGCGGCTGGCCTCCGACAGCTCGAACCCCTGCTCGACCGCGCGCACGATGCTGGGCAGGTTGGGCCGCGGGTCCAGCAGCCAGACCTGGGACTTCATGGCGAAGGCATGCGAGCGCTCCTGCATGATGCTGGAGCCCTCGCCATAGTCCTCGCCCACGATCAGCAGCGCGCCGCCGGTCACGCCGCCGGAGGCCAGGTTGGCCAGCGCGTCGGAGGCCACGTTGGTGCCGACCGTGGCCTTGAAAGTGACCGCGCCGCGCAGCGGATAGTTCACCGACGCGGCCAGCGCGGCCGTGGCGGCCGCTTCGGAGGCGCTGTGCTCGAAATGGACGCCGAGCTCATCCAGCACCTCGCTGGCGTCGGCAAGCACATCCATCAGATGCGATATCGGCGCGCCCTGGTAGCCCGCCACATACGACACGCCGGACTGCAGCAGCGCCTTGGTGACGGCCAGGATGCCTTCGCCGCGAAATTCGGCGCCTTCGCCGAGTCGCAGCTTGGAGACTTCAGTTGCGAACGAGCGTTCAGCCATGGGGGGTTCTTGAAAAACCGGAATTTACGCAGCCCGGCGGTATTTGCCTAATGGATTGTTCGAATGCGTCGCATCGGATTCATCAATAATCGGGGACAACCCTCGTAGCGCCGCTCATCATGAATTTTCGCCAGCTCGACCTCAACCTGCTGCGTGTCCTGGTCACCATCTACCGCACCCGCTCGGTGACCGGGGCGGGCAAGGTGCTGTCGCTTTCGCAATCGGCGACCAGCAACGCGCTGGCCCGGCTGCGGCACTTCTTCCATGACGACCTGTTCGTGCGCGCGCCGGCCGGGCTGCAGCCGACCCGGCTGTGCGAAGGCGTGGCGCCGGCGGTGCTGGCGCAGTTGCGCTCGCTGGAGGCGACGGTCACCGGCCAGGAGGCGTTCGATCCGGCGACCACCCGGATGCATTGGCGGCTGTCCCTGTCGGATCTGGGCGAGATGATGTTCCTGCCGCCGCTGGTCGCCTTGCTGCGGCTGCAGGCGCCGCAGGCGCGGGTGTCCAACATCTCGGTGGCGGCGTCGGACGTGGCCAGCGCGCTCGAAGCGCGCGAAATCGACCTGGCCGTCGGCATCCTGCAGCGGCGCCATCGCGGTATCCGCGCCGAGCTGCTTTTTCGCGAGCAGTATGTGGCCATCACGTCGCGCGCCTGGCGGCCCGCCGTGGGCCGCGCCGGACCGACCCTGTCCATGGCCCAGCTCGCCCAGGCGGGGCTGGTCGTGGCGTCCCCCACCGCCACCTTTCACAGCATCGTCGAGCAGATGCTGGCCAAGATGAAGGTGACCGACCGCATCGTGGTGCAGGCCCGGCATTTCGGCGCGCTGTCCGAGCTGGCGCTGACCACGGACCTGCTGGTGGTCGCGCCGGAAAGCTACGCCAGGAGTTTGCGGCAGCCGGGCGACTTCAGGGTGTGGCGGCTGCCGCAAGCGCCTTTCTACGAGGTGCGCCTCTTGTGGCACGCCAGCACCGAGCGGGACGCGGCGCATCAGTGGATGCGGGCCGTGCTGCAGCGGCTTTTCAGCCGGCAGGACGCCGCGCAGAAAGCGGCGCGGTCCGCCCCGCAGGCGGCTTGAGCTTTTCCTTCCGCGACGCCCGCCGGCGAGAACCCGCAGCGGCGCCGCGGGAACGCCCTGCGTGTCGGGCGCGCGCGCTCCCGGGCCGGGTGCGGCGGCTCAGGTGTTGGTCTGATCCGGCGGCACCTGCCGCGGATCGGGCAGTGCCGCGGCGCCGGCGCCGGCGGCCGTCGGCGACACGCCCGCTCCCAGCAGGTAGCCGGTCATCGTGATCGATCCCATGGTGCCGCCTTCGGCAAACGGCGTCGCGGCCTCTTTGGCTTCCCGGCACAGGCCGCACAGGTAGGCCAGCGGCAGGAAATGTTCCGGCGTCGGCACCGACAGGGCATAGTCCGGATGGCTTTGCACGCGCGCCAGCGCCGCGGGATCGGTCGTCATCACGGCCCTGACCTCGGCGTCGAAGCGCTGGCCCCAGTCGAAGGCGAAGTCGGGGCGCCCGAAGTCGATGCGCCGCAGGTTGTGCACGACGTTGCCGCTGCCGACGATGAAGATGCCGCGGTCGCGCAGGGGCGCCAGGCGCGCGCCCAGGTCGATGTGGTAGTCCAGCGGCTCGCCGCTGTGGACCGACAGCTGCAGCACGGGCACGTCGGCCCGCGGAAACATATGGGCCAGCACCGACCAGGTCCCGTGGTCCAGGCCCCAGCTGTCGTGGTCCAGGCCCACGTACGACGGCCGAACCAGCTGCGCGACCTCCTCGGCGATCTCGGGCGCGCCCGGCGCCGGGTAGTCGAACTCGAACAGCTGCCGGGGAAAACCGTAGAAGTCATGGATCACCGGCGGCTGGGCCATCGCGGTGAGGGCCGTGCCGTTGATGAACCAGTGCGCCGAGATCGCGAGGATCGCGCGCGGACGGGGCAGGCGCTGCGCCGCGTCGCGCCACGCCTGCGTGAAGCGATTGACCTCCAGCGTGTTCATCGGGCTGCCGTGCCCGACGAAGGCTGCGGGCATGCGTGGGGAATTCGCCATGCGCCATTCTGCCTTCGAATGCGGCGCCGAGGCAGCTCGACCGCGGAGATCGTGCGCCGGGAACGATCGCGGTAGCATAGGCAGCGGCATTTGGCGGCCCGGCGACGGGACGTCGGACATCGGCCGCGCGATGCGCCTGTCCAGGTCGCTGCAGGCCGGCACGGTCTGGGTCAACACCTACCGCGCGGTCAGCTACATGATGCCCTTCGGCGGCATGAAGCACTCGGGCATCGGGCGCGAAAGCGGTCTGGCGGCCATCGGCGAGTACCTCGAGACCAAGAGCACCTGGATCGCGTACGCCGAAGGCGCGCCCGCCAACCCGTTCGTGCTGCGCTGAACGGCGCAGGCCGCTGGCCGGGACGCCGGCGCCAAACCGCTTCAGAACTCGATGTTGTCGATCAGGCGCGTGGCGCCCAGCTTCGCCGCGCCCAGGGCGACCATGGGCTCGCCGCCCGCGGGGGCTTGCAGGTCGCTGCGGCGCCGCACCGCCAGGTAATCCGGCTGCCAGCCGCGCTGCGCCAGCGCTTCCATCGCTTCGGCCTCCGCGGCGGCGACGGCGACACCGGCCTGGACTTGCCCGGCCATGCGCCGCAGCGCGTGCGACAGCTGCACGGCCTCCTGGCGCTGCGCGGGCGAGAGATAGCCGTTGCGCGACGACAGCGCGAGCCCGTCGTCGGCGCGCCGCGTCTCGGCCGCCACGATCTCGATGGGCAGGGCGAACTGCCGCACCATCTCGCGAATCACCATCAGCTGCTGGTAGTCCTTCTTGCCGAACACCGCCACGCGCGGCTGCACGCAGGTGAACAGCTTCATGACGACGGTGCTGACACCGATGAAAAAGCCCGGGCGAAACTGGCCTTCCAGGATGTCGCCGATCGCCGCGGGCGGGTGCACCTTGAAGGTCTGCGGCTGCGGGTACAGCTCGCGCTCGCTGGGCGCGAACACGATGTCGCAGCCCGCCGCCTCCAGCTGGGCGCAGTCGGCCTGCAGCGTGCGCGGATAGGTGTCGAAATCCTCGTGCGGCAGGAACTGCAGCCGGTTGACGAAGATGCTGGCCACCGTGACGTCGCCGCGCGCGATGGCTTGGCTGACCAGCGCGATGTGGCCGGCGTGCAGGTTGCCCATGGTGGGCACGAAGGCGGGTTTGCGGAACGGCGCGAGCAGCTCGCGCAGCTCGGCCAGGGTGTGGACGAGGTGCATCGCGATGTCAGTAGGAATGGAGTTCGGGATCGGGAAAGCCGCCGGCCTTGACGGCCTGGACGTAGCGCCGCACCGCATGCGCGACGCCGTCGGCGCCTTCCATGAAGTTGCGCACGAAGCGCGCGGGCCTGCCGGGATGCAGCCCCAGCATGTCGTGCAGCACCAGCACCTGGCCGCCGCACTGCGGGCCGGCGCCGATGCCGATGACGGGAATCGCAAGCTCGCCC
>JAMPXR010000311.1 GCA_023701085.1 Ramlibacter sp.
CGGGTGGCGCAGACCTGCCGCGACTGGGGCCTGACCTGGGGCTCGCATTCCAACAATCACTTCGACGTGTCGCTGGCCATGTTCACGCACGTGGGCGCGGCGGCGCCGGGCAAGGTCACCGCCATCGACACGCACTGGATCTGGCAGGACGGCCAGCGCCTCACGAAAGAGCCGCTGCAGATCCAGGGCGGCTTCGCGCAGGTTCCGAAGAAGGCCGGCCTGGGCATCGAACTCGACATGGCCGAAGTCGAAAAGGCCCATGCCCTGTACCCGCAGCACGGCCTGGGCGCGCGCGACGATGCGGTGGCGATGCAATACCTGTCGCCCAACTGGCGGCTCGATCCGAAGCAGCCCTGCCTGGTGCACTGAAGCGTTCGGTCGCGCCCGCCCGCCGGGCGCGCTCGAGCCGGCCGATCGCGGGCGCCGCCGACGACGCGAGGGACACTCGACAGACCTCAGGTTCGCAGCGACGCAAGGTAGCCCTGCAGGAACTTCTGCAGCTGCGCCTTCATCTTGTCGTCGATCATGTCCCCCGCTTCGTTGAACACCTGCCCCGCGCGGGAGACCATGAGACGGCCGCCGAACCAGGGCCGCATGCCGAGCGTGCGCAGCACCGGCAGCCAGGCGTTCTGCGCCAGGATGGTCCCGAAGCCGCCGGGCGAGGCGCCGATGACGGCCACGGACCGGTTGGCGAACACCCGGGGAATATCGCTGGCGGGACGGGTCAGCCAGTCGATGACGTTCTTGAGCACGCCCGGCATCGAGTTGTTGTATTCCGGTGTGGCGATCAGCAGGCCGTCGCAGCCGGTGACCTGCGTTTTGAGCAGCTCGACCGCCGGCGGAATGCCGTCGCGCATCTCCACGTCGCCGTCGTACAGGGGGATGCCCCGGATCGTCGCGATCTCCAGCGTGGCGTCGTCCGGCATCAACCGGGACGCGGTGCGCAGCAGCGCGGCGTTGTAAGAGCCGGCGCGCAGGCTGCCGGCGATGCCCAAGAGCTTGACCATTCTTCTTCCTGGTTTGCGGGTAGTGCCGTCCAGGATACGCCGGGATCGCCGTGTCGGTGTAGCATCCACTTCCAACTCACCGGAGCAGCGTATGCAAATTTCGGACATTCTTGCGCAGACCGGCGGACTGCAATCGATCGCTCGTGAATTGGGTGTCAGCGCGAGCGACGCGCAAAGCGGCGCCGAGGCACTGATTCCCGCGATCCTCGGGGGTTTCAAGAAGCAGGCGCAGGCGCAGCCTGCGGGCCTGGGCGGGCTGGGAGACCTGCTCGGGCAGCTTGGCGGCGGCGGCCTGCTCGATCAGGTGCTCGCGCCCGAGCCGACCGACGTGAGCCGCGGCGACGACGTGCTGGGGCAGATCTTCGGCTCCAAGGACGTGAGCCGCACCGTGGCGCAAAACGCATCTTCCCAAACCGGCCTGGATCCGGCGCTGCTCAAGAAAATGCTGCCCATGCTGGCGATGCTGGTCGCGGGGTTCATGGCCAAGCGCGGCGGGACGGGCGCGGACGAGCCGCCGGCCGCCGCATCCGGCGGACTGGGCGGACTGCTGGGTGGGCTGCTGGGCGGCAAGGCGCCCGACCTGGGCGCGATGGGTGGCGCGGGCGGGGGCCTGGGGTCCCTGCTCGACATGAACGGCGACGGCAACGCGCTGGACGACATCCTGCGCATGGCCGGCAAGGCGATGCGCTAGCAAGTCCGCAGCGCCATTGGCCCGGTGCGGTGGCGCGCGCTTCGCCGCGCGCTTGTCAGCTCGCGCCCAAACTCAATTTGAGGTGGATCGGCTTGCCGGCTTCGGCGCTGACTTTTTCGGGTGCGGTGGCGGCCGCGCGTGCCGGCTGGACGCCCGCCTCGTTCAGCAGGGCGAGTATGGCGTTCGACCGGTTCGTGGCGAGCTGCGTCAGGGCCTGCGGGTCCAGCCGTTCGCTCTCGTTGAGACGCTCCAGCAGGTTCTTGTAGAAGGCGCCGGCGTCGGCGACCTGCGGCTCGCCCTGGATCATCTTGCCCACGCGCTGCCACATCGGCAGCTTGGCCTGCGCGCTTTCCGCGCTCGACGCGGCGCCGGAAGGAGCGGCCGCCGCCGCGGTCTCCGCGGCCTTCTTCTGCTTGTCCAGCTCGGCATCGCCGAATCGCGCGGCAAAAAGCTCGCGCACGGCCACCCGCACGGCGCGGTCGCCCAGGTCCAGCGGCCCGGGCTCCTCACCGGCCGCCAGCTTCAGGCCGGCACGCCGGGCAATCTCGGTACGCACGGCGCGCGCCCGCAAGGCCGCGCCGTCCGCGGTTTCGCTGTATTGCGCGGGCACCGACAGCTTCAGCTGCGCGCGCTTGGCCAGCAATTGCGCCAGCTGCTTGATCTTTTCCCGCTCGGGCGGCAGCAGCTTGTCGCTGCCCGGATCGAATTCGATCGATTCGAGTTTCTCCCCGCTCACCCCGAGCAAGGCGCCCAGCGCGCGGAACGGCGCGGTGACGATCTTGGTCAGCAGGTTTCCGATCGCCTTCCAGATGATGGCCCCGTAGCTGAACTGCGGGTCGTTCATGTCGCCCGACACCGGCAGGCCCAGGTCGATGCGGCCGTCGCTGTCCTTGAGGATGGCGATCGCCAGCGCCAGCGGCAGCTTCAGCGCGTCGGGGCTTTCCACCCGCTCGCCGAGCGTGAGCTGGTCGATGACGATCTGGTTGGCCCCCTCGAGCTGGCGGTTGCGCAATTTGTATTGCAGGTCCAGCGAGATCTTGCCCTGCGCGATGCGGTAGCCCGCGAATTTCATCGCGTAAGGCGAGGTGGGCACCAGGTCCACGTTCTTGAACACGACGTTGACATCGGTGTTGTTGCTCGGCGCGAACGGGTTGAGCTCACCGCGCACGCGCGCCAGCCCGAACTCGCCGACGCGCCCGTCGAGCTCCAGCTGGCTGCGCGCATCGCGGCTGGAAGACAGGCCGTTGATGACGCCGTTGAGTTCGTGGATCTTGGCGGCGAACTGCGGTTGCAGGCTCAGGTCGGCGAAATCCAGCTTGGCGTTCTCCAGGCGGACCCGCCGGATCTGCACCGGGAACGGCTGCGCGGCCGGCGCCGCATTCATGGCCGTTGTGGGGACGCTTGCCGGGGGTTGCACCAACAGGCGCGCCGCGTTGAAACTGCGGTCCGGCTCGATGATCAGGGTCGCCTCGGGCTCGACGATGCGCAGCTCCGGCACCTCGACGCGGTCCGGCCCCAGCGTGGCGGTCAGCCGGTCGGCGCTGACGTTCTTCCACGCGGCGAACAGCTCGCCGTCTTCCTCGTTGAGCGTCAGCCCGGCCACATTGACCGCGCCCACGTAGCGCATGTTGGCCGCCCTGTTCCCGCTGTTCATGTTCAGCTTGCCATGGGCGGACACGTTTCCCCTGGCGATCTTGAGCTTGACATGCCGGGCCAGCAGGGGTTGCAGCGGTGCCAGTGCAAGCTGCTTGATCCGGACGTCCGCCTGCAAGGCGCCGCTGCCCGGCACGACGCTGCCTTGCGTCGAAAACTGGCCGCCTTCGCGCAGCCTCAGCTCGCCGCTGAACCGCACCGGCTGCTTGAGGTCGCTGCCGGCGCCTTCGAGCTTGCCGGTGAAATCGTTGACGTTGACCTTCACGCCCAAGCCCTGGTCGTCGACCTGCGCGCCGAAGCGGCTCCATTCCACGCTCTTGACGCTGGCAAGCCAGGGCTGTCCCGGCGCGGCGGCCACCGCCGGCTCGTTTGCGGCGGCGCCTGCCGCGGGCAGGATCTGCACGAGGTTGAGATCGCCTTTGCGGTCACGCACGAGCTGCAGATGGCCGCCTTCGGCGAACACGCGCTCCACGTTGACGCGGCGCGACGCCAGATCGAAGCTGCCGCCGTCGAAGCCAAGCCGCGCCACTTTCACCGGCGTGGCGCCCCCGCTGGCAAGGGTCAGTTCGTCGACCGACAGGGCGGCGCCGGCCACCGTCAACAGGTCGGCCGCCGCCGCGCGGCCGGCCTGCAGCTGCAATTGCAGCCGTGCCTTGCCCGCGTCCAGCGTCAGCGCGGGCTTGACGGTTTCGTCGACGGCGCTGAGGGCGATGTCGTCGAAGACGAGCTGTGCCACCGCCAGTTTCCAGTCGCCGTTGGCGGCCGCGGGCTCGGGAGC
>JAMPXR010000312.1 GCA_023701085.1 Ramlibacter sp.
CGGCTGTGCATGGACGCGGTGGCGCAGGTCGAGCAGGCGCTGCGCGCGCACCTGCGGCCCGCGAAGGTCAATCTCGCTGCGCTGGGCAACGTCGTGCCGCACCTGCATTGGCACATCGTGGCGCGCTTCGAGTGGGACTCGCACTTCCCCGCGCCGGTCTGGGCCGGCGCGCTGCGCGAAGCCCCGACCGAGCGGCTGGCGGCCGTCGAGCGATCGCGCGGCGCGCTCGAGAGCGACCTGGCCGCGCGGCTGGCCGAAGGGCAGGACAGCGGCGCGGCCGCATGAAGTCCACACGCGGCAGGGTTTATCGGCGGGCTTGCCATGCCTCGAATAAACTCGGCGCATGGCAGGCATCACCCCCGACACCCCGACGCCGCAATCGCTGACCCTGCACGGGCAGTCGCGCGTGCTCGAGATCTCGTTTTCCGATGGCGCGCAGTTCCGGCTCCCGTTCGAGCTCATGCGGGTCTATTCCCCCTCGGCCGAGGTGGCCGGCCACGGCCCCGGCCAGGAGGTGCTGCAGACCGGCAAGCGCCACGTGGAGATCACCGGGCTGGAGGCGGTGGGCAACTATGCCGTGCAGCCCAGCTTTTCGGATGGGCACGACAGCGGCATCTATTCCTGGGACTACCTCTATTTCCTGGGCGCCCAGCAGGAGCGGCTGTGGGTCGACTATGAGCGGCGACTGAAAGAAGCGGGCGCCGACCGCGACGCCCCCATGCCCGCCAAGCCAGCGCCGAGCTGCGGCCATTGACGCGGCCGGACCACAATTTTCCGGGTTTGCCCCGGCGATGCCGGCACGCCCGGCGCAATTGCCCTAGGATTCCCCTATGAGCAGCACGCATTTTGGCTACGAGTCCGTGGATGAGCGGGACAAGGCGCGGCGCGTGCGCGGCGTCTTCGACTCGGTGGCGTCCCGTTACGACCTGATGAACGACCTGATGTCCATGGGTTTGCATCGGGCCTGGAAGGCCTACACGGTGCTCGCGGCCCATGTGCGGCCGGGCGAGCGCGTGCTGGACATCGCGGGAGGCACCGGCGACCTGGCGCTGGCTTTCGCCAGGCAGGTGGGCGCCACCGGGCAGGTCGTGCACACCGACATCAACGAGGCCATGCTGCGCACCGGCCGCGACCGGCTGCTCGATGCGGGCGTGGCGCTGCCCACCCTGGTGTGCGACGCCGAAAAGCTGCCCTTCGCCACGGACAGCTTCGATCTGGTCAGCGTGGCGTTCGGGCTGCGCAACATGACGCACAAGGACGCGGCGCTGGCCGAGATGAACCGCGTGCTCAGGCCCGGCGGCAAGTTGCTGGTGCTGGAATTTTCCAGAATCGCCAAGCCGCTGGAAAAAGTCTATGACTGGTACTCGTTCCAGGTGCTGCCGCGGCTGGGCCGGCTGGTGGCCGGCGACGAAGCGAGCTACCGCTACCTGGCCGAATCCATCCGGGTGCACCCGGGCCAGCAGGAGCTCAAAGCCTTGATGAAGAATAGTGGATTCGGCCATGTGGACTATCACAACCTGACCGGCGGGGTTGTCGCCCTGCATGTTGGAATCAAGTGTTGAGGTGTGGTCGCCAAGGAGGCAGTATGAAATTCCTGTCCGTGATCTTCGTGGTGCTGCTGGCCTTTGCCAGCTTCGATTCGGAGGCGCGCCGCCTGGGCGGCGGCGGCTCCATCGGACGGCAGTCGGGCAATGTGACGCAGCGCCAGGCGGCGCCCGCCCCGGCCGCGCCGGCGCAGGGCCAGCAGGCCGCCCCCTCCAACCAGCCGGGCGCGGGGGCCAATGCCGCCGCAGCGCCCAAGCGGCCCTGGGGCGGCATGCTCGGCGGGCTGGCGGCGGGGCTTGGCCTGGCCTGGCTGGCGCATAGCCTGGGCCTGGGCGAAGCCTTCGGGCAGTTCCTGCTGATCGCGCTGGCCGTCATGGTCGCCATGGTGGTGATCGGGCTGGTGATGCGCTCGCGCAGCGGCAGGCAGGGGGGTGCGCGCTACGCGGCGCAGGGAGCCGGCGCGCCGGCGCAGCTGACCATCCCGCGGCAATACAGCCCGGACAAGGTGGGCAACGACGCGTCGGCGCGGCCATGGGAACGCAGCGGCATGGCGCTGGAGGCCGGCAAGTACGGCCAGGCGGGCGGTGTGCAGATCGGCTCGGGCCTGTCGGGATCGCAGTCCTGGGGCGTGCCCGCCGGCTTCGACACGGAGGGATTCCTCGCGGCCGCCAAGCGCAACTTCGTGACGCTGCAGGATGCCTGGGACCGTGCCGACATGCCGGGCCTGCGCGCGATGATGACCGACGACATGGTGGCCGAGATCAAGTCCCAGCTGGCGGACCGCGAGCAGGCGCAGGACGGCAAGCCGAACAGGACCGAGGTGGTCATGCTCGATGCCAAGCTGCTGGGCATCGAGGACACGGCGGCCGATTACCTGGCCAGCGTGGAGTTCTCCGGCATGATCCGCGAGGAGCCCTCGGCCGGCCCCAGCCCCTTCCGCGAGGTCTGGAACATGACCAAGGCGAAGAACGGCCCGAGCGGCTGGCTGGTGGCGGGGGTGCAGGCCTTGCAGTAGGTGCCGTGCGCCGCACGCGAAGCGGCGTTTCTTTTCGCGGAGAATGGGGGGCTATGGCAACACAGTCCCCCTTTCCTTTTCTGGATACCTTGTTCGAGCGGCTGGCCGGCGGGCTGCAGCCCCCGGCGTGGCTGGTGGAAGACCTGCAGCGCCGGCTGGTGCTCCTGTTCAACCACGTGCTGATGCAGGAACCGCAGGCGCAGGCGCGGCTGGCGCGCCAGTGCAACCGCGTGGTCGAAGCACGCTGGCGCCGTTTCGTCATCCGGCTGGCGGCCACGCCGGCCGGCCTGCTGGAGCTGGCGCCCGGCGCGAGTGCGCCGGACCTGACGCTGACGCTGACCCAGGAGTCGCCCTGGGAGCTCGCGCAGGCGGCGCTGCGCGGCGACAACCCGCCGGTGCGCATCGAAGGCGAGGTGCAGTTCGCCAACGAGGTGAACTGGCTGGTGGAGCATGTGCGCTGGGATCTGGAGGAAGACCTTTCCCGGCTGGTCGGCGATGCGCCGGCCCATGCGATGGGCAACGCGGGGCGCCGCATGGTGCAGGCCCTGCGGCAGTTCGTGCGGCCGGCGCAGGGCCCGGGACAGGGACCGTCGGGGCCCGGGCAGGCCGGGGCATGACGCGCTACCTGCGCGGCATCTATATCGTGTGGGTCGTGCTGAGTTACGGCCTGGACGAGGTCGTCCTCAGCAGCTTCCGGCGGCCCTGGCTGAGCCGGCTGGCCCGCGTCCTGTCGTTCGGCCGCAACCTGAAGGCGCCGCGCGGGCAGCGCCTGCGCATGGCGCTGGAGCACCTCGGACCGATCTTCGTGAAGTTCGGCCAGGTGCTGTCCACGCGCCGTGACCTGCTGCCGGCCGACGTCGCCGACGAGCTCGCGCGCCTGCAGGACCGGGTCCCGCCCTTCGACCCCGCCGTGGCCATGGCCACCGTGCAGCGGGCCTTCGGCCGGCCGGTGGACGAACTGTTCGCGAGCTTCGAGCGCGTGCCGGTGGCCAGCGCGTCGATCGCCCAGGTGCACTTCGCGACCCTGAAGGACCGCAGCGGGCACACCCGCGACGTGGCCGTCAAGGTGCTCAGGCCCGGCATGCTGAACGTGATCGAGAAAGACCTGAGCCTGATGAGGATGATGGCCGGCTGGCTGGACCGGCTCTCCAGGGAGGGCCGGCGCCTGAAGCCGCGCGAGGTGGTGGCCGAGTTCAGCAAGTACCTGCACGACGAGCTGGACCTGGTGCGGGAGGCGGCCGCGGCGGCGCAGCTGCGGCGCAACATGGCGGGGCTGAACCTGGTGCTGATCCCCGAGATGCTGTGGGATTACTGCCACCCCGAAGTGATCGTCATGGAGCGCATGGTCGGCGTGCCGATCAGCCAGGTGGACCGGCTGCGCCAGGCCGGCGTGAACATCCCCCAGCTGGCCCGTGATGGCGTCACCATCTTCTTCACCCAGGTGTTCCGCGACGGTTTCTTCCATGCCGACATGCACCCCGGCAACATCCAGGTGAGCATCGAGCCCGAGACCTTCGGCCGCTATGTGTCGCTGGACTTCGGCATCATCGGCACCCTCACCGAATA
>JAMPXR010000313.1 GCA_023701085.1 Ramlibacter sp.
CCCGGCGTGGCGAAGTAGCGGTAGGCCACGTCGATCGTGATGCCCTGCTCGCGCTCGGCCGACAGGCCGTCGGTCAGCAGCGCCAGGTCGGTGGCGCCGGAGCGCTGCACCCCGGCCAGCTGATCCTGCAGCACCGACTTGCTGTCCACCAGCAGGCGGCCGATCAGCGTGCTCTTGCCGTCGTCGACCGAGCCGCAGGTGATGAACTTGAGGGCGGACACATGGTCGTGACCGGCGGTGGCCGGCGCCGGCCGTGCCTTGCTCGTGACCAGATCGATGACGCTCATCAGAAATACCCGTCCTTCTTGCGCTTTTCCATGGAGGCGTCGGAGGTCCGGTCGTCCATCCGTGTCGCGCCGCGCTCGCTGACTTCCACGCTCAGCGTCTCCGCCACCACTTCGGCGGCGTCGGCGGCCGTGCTCTCGACCGGGCAGGTGCAGGTGATGTCGCCCACGGTCCGGAACCGCACCGTGCGGCTGACGACCTGTTCGCCCTCCTTGGGCGGCGTCATCTCGGTCAGGGGCACCAGCATCCCCCTGCGCTCGATCACCTGCCTGCGGTGCGCGTAATAGATCGAGGGCAGCGCGATGTTCTCGCGCTCGATGTACTGCCAGACGTCCAGCTCCGTCCAGTTGGAAATCGGAAAGATGCGGAAGTGCTCGCCCGGATGCAGCCGGGTGTTGAACAGCGTCCACAGCTCCGGCCGCTGCGCCTTCGGCTGCCATTGGCCGAAGCCGTCGCGGTGGGAAAAGATGCGTTCCTTGGCGCGGGCTTTTTCCTCGTCGCGGCGCGCCCCGCCGATCAAGGCGTCGAAGCGGAATTCCTCGATCGCCTCCAGCAGCGTCACCGACTGGTGCACGTTGCGCGATTCGCCGGGGTGCGCCAGCCGCACCGTGCCGCGCTTCATCGAGTCCTCGACATGGCGCACGATCAGCTCGGCGCCCAGCTCGGCCGCGCGGAAGTCGCGGAACCGGGTCACTTCGGGGAAGTTGTGGCCCGTGTCTATCATCAGGAGCGGGTAGGGAATACGGCCGCTCCCGAAGGCCTTTTCGGCGCACTTGAGCAGGACCAGCGAATCCTTGCCGCCCGAGAACAGCAGCGCCGGGCGTTCGAACGCCGCCGCGACTTCGCGCAGGATGAAGATCGCTTCTTCCTCGAGCGCAGCCAGATGCCGGTTGCTGAGCTGGCCCAGCAGCTGGGGTTCGACGCGTGCGTTCATTGGGAAACCTCCTCCTTGAGGGACTCTGTCCTCACGTGCAGTCCGCACTCCTTCGCGGCTTCGTCCTCCCACCACCAGCGGCCCGCGCGGAAATCCTCGCCCAGGCTGATGGCGCGGGTGCAGGGCGCGCAACCGACACTCGGAAAGAACGCGTCGTGCAGCGGGTTGTAGTCGACCCCGTGCAGCCGGATGTAGTGCCAGACATCGCCCCAGGTCCAGTTGGCCAGCGGGTTGAACTTGACGCGGCCGGTGCTGGCTTCGTCACCGCGGTCCAGCAGCGGGACTTCGGCGCGCGCGGTGGATTGTTCGCGGCGCAGTCCGGTGATCCAGGCGCGCTTGCCGGCCAGCGCGCGCTCCAGCGGTTCGACCTTGCGGATGTGGCAGCAGGCCTTGCGCAGCTCGACACTCCTGTACATCGCGTCCTTGCCCTCGCGGGCCACGAAACGCAGCACCGATTCGGTCGCGGGCCGATAGACCGTCAGCCCCGCGCGCGAGCGGGCTCGCGTGCGCTCCAGCAACTGCAGGGTTTCGTCATGGAGCATGCCGGTGTCCAGCACGAACGCCGGGATGTCCAGCGACAGGCTCTCCGCCAGATGCGTGATCACCACGTCCTCCGCGCCGAGGCTGGACGCCTGCGTCAGCGGCCGGAACTGCGCCGCCGCGCGCTGCAGCAGGCTTTGGGTTTCGGCCAGCTTCGCGCCGAAATCGGCGCTAGGGCGCGCATGCAGTTCGATCGCGCTCATGCGGCTGCATCCCTGAAGCGGGGTTGCGTGGCCAGGGCATCGCCCTGGTAGAAGCGGCTGTAGCGCTCGAGTTGGCGCTGCGCATGCGCACGGTCCTGGTCCGCGCGCAGGACCGCGCTGGAAAATCCGCTGCGCCGCATCTGCAGCAACTGGTCGATCAACACGTCGCCGGTGGCCCGGATGTCGCCGCGGAAGCCGAGGCGGCGGCGCAGCAGGAACGCCTGGCTGAATGCGCGGCCGTCCGTGAACTTGGGAAAACTCAGTTCCACGCGGTCCACGCCTTCCAGCGACACCGCGAGCGGGTCGGCGTCGTTCGCCAGCGCCAGGACATTCACAGCTGTGGCGGGCGCTTCAGCGCCAGACGTGATCGCCTGAAGGATTTCCATCAAGCCACCTGCTTTTCGGCGATGCGCGCGGCGTTGGCCGCGGCCTTGAACGGCTCGATGCCGACACGGCGCAAGGTGGCGATGAAACTCTCGGTCTTGCCGTCCACGCTCTGGCGCTCCTGCCGGTAGGTGTCCAGCACGGCCTCGACCACTTCCGGCACTTCCGCGGCGGAAAACGAGGGGCCGACCACCTTGCCCGGCGTGGCCGGGCCCGAGAGCTGAGAGCCGTCCGCGCCGCCCAGCGTCACCTGGTACCACTCCTTGCCGTCCTTGTCCACGCCCAGGATGCCGATATGGCCGCTGTGGTGGTGACCGCAGGAGTTGATGCAGCCGGAGATGTGCAGGTCGATCTCGCCGATGTCGTGCAGCTCGTCCAGGTCCTGGTAGCGCTGCGTGATGGCTTCGGCGATCGGGATGGAGCGCGCGTTCGCCAGCGAGCAGAAGTCGCCGCCCGGGCAGGAGATCATGTCCGTCAACAGGCCGATGTTCGGCTTGGCCAGGCCCGCCTTGCGCGCCGCATGCCAGAGCTCGGGCAGGTCGTCCTCATGGACCCAGGGCAGCAGCAGGTTCTGCTCGTGCGTCACGCGTGCCTCGCCGGACGAATAGCGATCGGCGAGGTCGGCCGCGAAATCCAGTTGCTCGCCGGTGGCGTCCCCCGGTGCATGCCCCAGCCGCTTGAACGACAGGGTGACGGCGCGCAGCTCGGGGTTCTTGTGGCCGGCGACGTTGCGCTGCAGCCAGCGGCCGTATTCGGGATCGGCCTGCGCGCCCGCGCGCAGGATGTCGCGCAGGTTGCCGTCGGCGCCCTTGCGTTGGCGCGGGTGTGCCACCGCCGGTGGGACGAAGCAGGCGGCCACGCGGTCCAGCTCGGCCTGCGTGATGGTGTGCGCGGCGCCGTCGATTTCCACGATCTGGCGGTACTCTTGCTCGACCTGGTCGATGTAGCGCTGGCCCTCGGCCTTCACCAGGATCTTGATGCGCGCCTTCCAGATGTTGTCGCGCCGGCCGTAGCGGTTGTAGACGCGGATCGCCGCCTCCAGGTAGTTGATGAGCTGGTGCCAGGGCAGGAACTCGCGAACCACCGTGCCGATGATCGGCGTGCGTCCCATGCCGCCGCCCACCAGCACCTTGAAGCCCAGCTCACCCGCCGGCGCGCCGTGGATGGCCTCTCCCTGGCTGCGCAGCAGTTGCAGTCCGATGTCGTACCAGCCGATGGCCGCCCGGTCCTCGCGCGCCCCGTTGAAGGCGATCTTGAACTTGCGCGGCAGGAATGCGAATTCCGGGTGCAGCGTGCTCCACTGGCGCAGGATTTCGCAAAAAGGACGGGTATCGGCGATCTCGTCCTGCGCGATGCCGGCGCGCTCGTCGGTGGTGATGTTGCGGATGCAGTTGCCGCTGGTCTGGATGCCGTGCATGTTGACGGAGGCCAGCAGGTCCATGACGTCGGCGCTGCGGACCAGCGGAATCCAGTTGAATTGCACGTTCTGGCGCGTGGTGAAGTGGCCGTAGCCCGCCTTCAGCTGCGAGCGCACGGTGCCCCCGCCGGGCAGCGGCACGGGGCCGAGCGCGTCTTGCGTGGCCTGGGCCTGCCTGAAAAGCTCGGCCGACGGCTGGTCGAATTCGCGGGCGATGCGCGCCAGCACGCGCAGCTGCGCGCTCGAAATCTCGCCGTAGGGCACGGCGATGCGCAGCATCGGGGCATAGCGCTGGATGTACCAGCCATTTTGCAGGCGCAGCGGCCGGAACTCGTCGTCTCCGAGGGTTCCGGCGAGGTTGCG
>JAMPXR010000314.1 GCA_023701085.1 Ramlibacter sp.
CCCTTCGTGCCGGCGCACAGCCTGCCGCCGCCGGGGCAGGTCGGCCCGCAGGTGACCCTGTGGCAGCCGGCCGAAGGCGGGCACGTGGGCTTTCCCCAGGGGGCCTTGCCGGCGCATGTGAGGACGATGCCCGAAGAGGTGGGGGGATGGCTGCTGCGCGCCGCGGGACAAGCCGTGCAGGGCCATGGCGGCGGTGACCGCCCCTGACGACGCGCCGGTCCACTACGGCGCCGCGGTCCCCACGCGCCGGATGGCCGCAGCGGCGGCTGCCGCATCGGTGCCGGCGGCGGGCGTCGCGATGACGTTCGTGGTCGCCGCCGCGGCCCCCGCGTCGGGCGGCCAGGGCACCTCGGCCGCGTTGCGCGGCTTGCCGATCGGCGCGGCGGCCTTGCCCTGCCGCACGGCGGCCAGGTCTTCCTCGTTGGGGTACTGCCCCATCAGCCAGTAGTCGAACACCCGCCGCGCGATGGGCGCGGCGTGGGCCGCGCCGAAGCCGGCGTTCTCGACGATGACGGCCAGGGCGATCTTCGGATCGTCCGCCGGGGCGAAGGCGATGTACAGCGCATGGTCGCGCTGGTGCTCTTCCATCTTGCTGGCGTTGTACTTCTCCTTGGCGCCGATGCCCACCGCCTGCGCGGTGCCGGTCTTGCCGCCCGAGAGGTAGCCGGCCCCGGTGAAGGCGCGCGCGGAAGTGCCCTGCTGCGTCACGCCCACCATCGCCTTGCGCACGATGGCGACATGCTCCGGCTTGAAGCCGAGGTCGACCGGGGCGGCGCGCGGCACCGGCACCGCCTTGTGCGTGATCGGCTCCTGCACCGCGACCACCACATGGGGCTTGTGCTTGACGCCGTTGTTCGCGAGCGTCGCCGTCGCCTGCGCCAGCTGCAGCATGGTGAAACTGTTGTAGCCCTGCCCGATGCCCAGCGAAATGGTTTCGCCCGCGTACCATTTCTGGTGTTCGGGCCGCTTGAAATAGCCGCGCTTCCAGGCCTGGCTGGGCAGCACGCCGCGCAATTCGCCCTGCAGGTCGATGCCCGTGAGCTGGCCGAAGCCCAGCGGCTTCATGAAGTCGTGCATGGTGTCGACCCCCAGCTCGTTGGCCAGCGTGTAGTAGTACACGTTGCTGGATTTGACGATGCTGGTGTGCATGTCCACCGCGCCCAATCCGTGGTCGCCGTGGCTGCGGAACACGTGGCCGCCGAAACTCCAGGAACCGCCGTCGTGAATCACATGCGAAGCGGAGCGCTTGCCGGTCTGCAGCGCGGCCATCGCCATGAAAGGCTTGTAGGTGGATCCTGGCGGGTAGGTGCCGCGCAGCGCGCGGTTGAGCAAGGGCTTGTCGATCGACTCGTTGAGCATCTGCCAGTTCTCGACGTCGATGCCGTCGACGAACAGGTTGGGGTCGAAGGTGGGTTTGCTGACGAACGCCAGCACCTGGCCGGTCTGGGGGTCGAGCGCGACCAGGGCGCCGCGGCGCTCGCCGTACATGTCCTCGATCAGCTTTTGCAGCTTGATGTCGATCGACAGCACCACGGTGTTGCCCGGTGTCCCCGGCCGGTTGGCCAGGCTGCGCACCGCGCGCCCGCCGGCGGATGTCTCGACCTGCTCGACGCCCGTGATGCCGTGCAGCTGCTTTTCGAAGGCCTGCTCCACCCCCAGCTTGCCGATGTATTCGGTGCCGCGGTAATTGGCCTGGTCCTCTTCCTCCCAGTCTTCCATGGCCTTCTTCTCGGCCTGGTTGACGCGGCCGATGTAGCCCACCACATGGCTGGCCAGCTCGCCCCAGGGGTAGCTGCGAAACAGCCGGGCCTTGATGTCCACGCCGGGAAAGCGGTAGCTCTGCGCGGCGAAACGCGCCACTTCCTCGTCCGTGAGCCGGGTGCGGATCGGCAGCGAATCCACGCTCTTGGACTCCTCGAGCAGCTTGCGGAAGCGCCGCTTTTCGCGCGGCTGGATGTCGATCACCTGCGACAGGTCCTCGATGGTGCGGTCCAGGCTGCGCGCCAGGCGCGCCGGCATGATCTCCAGGGTGTAGGCCGAGTAGTTGGTGGCCAGCACGATGCCGTTGCGATCCAGGATCAGGCCGCGGTTGGGCACCACCGGCACGATCGCGATGCGGTTGCTTTCGGCCTGCTCATTCAGCTCCTCGTGGCGCACCACCTGCAGATAGACCAGCCGGGTCGCCAGCAGCAGGAATGCCACGACGACCAGGATGCTGGCAACCAGCACCCGCACGCGAAAGCGTGCCAGATCGGCTTCGACGTTGCGCAGTTCAGTCATTGGCAAGGCGCCGGAGGCCGGAGGGCGGGGTCAGGGGCGGGCGGCGATCCACGTGAGGTCCAGCGTACTTGTGTGCTTGAGAACGGAAACATGGCGCGCTGGTTCCGGACGCACGCCGGTTCCGGCAATTTTTCCGGCCCCGGCCCTCATATCGGCCGGTTCGCGTCCGGGTCGGGCGCGCGGCGCTGGGGCACCAGCAAGACCACGCTGACCACCGGCCACAGCAGCGCTTCGATCAGCGGGGTGAGGAAAACCGTCCAACCGGGAAAAATACCGCCCGCCAGCATGCGTACCGCCAGCTCGATGGCATGCGCCGCGACGAACAGCGGCAGCACCTGCACGGCCTGCGAGGGCACGCTGAACCACAGCAGCCGGCGGTGGATGGTGATCGCGAAATAGCTGAGCACGGTGTAGGCCAGGGCGTGCTGGCCCAGCAGCGCCGCCTGGTGCACGTCCATCGCCAGCCCGAACACGAACGCCGCGCCTATGCCCACCCGCAGCGGCTGGTGGACGCTCCAGAACACCAGCACCAGCGCGACGAAGTCGGGCACCCAGGGCGTGCGGCCCAGCGGCAGCATGTTGGCCAGCAGCGCCAGCAGCAGGCTGCCCCAGATGAAGGCCGGATTGGCCGGCAGCAGCAGCTGCTGGCCGGGGCGCATGATCATTTGCGCGCTCCTTTCCTGGCGGGGGGCGCGGCGTCGTCCGGGCCGGGCCGGGGCAGGGCCTGGGGCGAGATCGGCTCGAGCACCATGACATGCCGCGCGCCGTCCACCAGCGCCTGGGGCGAGCAGCTGATGCGCGCGAAGCCCGAATCGCCGCGGCGCTCCACTTTTTCGACGCGCGCCACCGGCAGGCCCGGCGGGTAGACGCCGTCCACGCCGCTCGTGGTGAGCAGGTCGCCCGGCTTCACGTCCGCATTGCCGGCCATGAAGCGCAGCTCGAGCGCGTTGCCCTGCGACGACGGGTCGCCATACGCGACGCTGCGCGCGCCGGTGCGGGCATTCAGCACCGGGATGGCGTGCTCGCGGTCGGTCACCAGGGTCACTTCGCTGACCAGGGGATAGACCCGCGTCACCTGGCCCAGCACGCCCGATTCATCGACCACCGGCGAGCCGGCCTGGATGCCCTGCGCCAAGCCCTTGTCGATCACCACCTTGCGCGTGTAGGGATCGGCCGCGTCGTACAGCACCTGCGCCGCCTGGCCGGGCGTGCTGGCGCGCTCGCGCAGCTGCAGCAGCTTGCGCAGCCGATCGTTTTCCAGGGCGAGCTGCTCGACCTGGTGGGCCCGGTGGGATTGCTCGGCCAGCTTGCGCTGCGCCGCCTCTTCCCAGCGCTGGGCGCTTTCCAGCGATTCGAAATATTGCGCGGCCGAGCGCGCCAGCACCACCGGGCGCATGGCCAGCCATTGCACCGGGTAAAGCACCGTGGCGACCACGGCGCGCACCGGCTGCGCCACGCGAAAACGCGTATCCGCCACCATCAGGAACAGCGCCAGCGCACTGCACACCATGAGCTTGGAGACGGCGGAGGGCCCTTGCTTGAAAAAGGGCGGCGGCGTCCGGTCGAGGGTACCTAAAGGCATGACGGAATGACTTCACTGCGCTCGAGACGAGCGCCTGCGCGCCGCGATCGAAATGCTTATTTTGTCATCGACGCGACCCGCCGTCACGCGGCGATGCCGCTTGTTGCGTCATTCGCTGGTGAAGATCGACCCCAGGCGTTCCATGCGCTCCAGCGCGATGCCGCAGCCGCGCACCACGCAGGTCAGCGGGTCTTCCGCGACCAGCACCGGCAGCCCGGTTTCCTCGGCCAGCAGCCGGTCCAGGTCGCGCAGCAGCGCGCCG
>JAMPXR010000315.1 GCA_023701085.1 Ramlibacter sp.
CCATGGGCTGCATGCGCAGCGTGCGCCCGTCGGGCATCCGGGTGCGGGTCAGCTTGTCGCGCAACTGAGGCAGCTCGCGGGTCTGGCGGATGTCATGGATGCGGGTGGCCGGGATGGTCGCGCCGCGCAGGTCGGCCAGGATCTCGTCGCCCGTGTGCTGCCGCGTGACGGCGGCCATGTCGCGGTGGATCGCGGCGCGCTCGGCGTGCCGGCCCTCGTTGGTCTGGCGCACCTCGTTGGCCACGGGCGCGAACTTCGGGATCGCCGTCAGGCGCCGCCACTGCACATCGCTGCCGATGGCCAGATAGACGAAGCCGTCGCGCGTGGGATACACATTGGTCGGGATGAACTTGCGGTGCTCGTTGCCGGCCCGGGTGATCTCGTCGGGCTTGCAATCGAAGTCGATCAGCGGCAGCACGGTGATCAGCCAGGACGCCGCGGCCTGCAGCATGGACACGTGGATTTCCTTGCCGGCCCCGGTCTCGTGGCGTTCCAGCAGCGCCAGCATCACATTGGCGTAGAGTTCGTCGCCGGCCTTCAGGTCGATCACCGGGATGCCGGTGAGCATGGGCGGGCCGTCGCGTTCGCCCGTCACCTCCATGTAGCCGGCCATCGCCTGGATCACCGGGTCGTAGCCGGGGGCTTCCGGCCAGGCCGGCCCCATGGCGGAAATGCCCGCCCAGATGAGGTCGGGGCGGATGGCGCGCAGCGTGGCCGGATCGATCCCCAGGCCCTGGTACCTGGAAGGCACGGTGTTGCAGCAGAACACGTCGACGTCGAGATCGCGCACCAGCCGCGCGAGCACCTCGCGCCCGCGCGGGTCCTTCAGATTCAGCGCGATGGCTTCCTTGCCGACGTTCGGGGCGATGAAGTAGCTGCGCCGGTCGTCGTCCGCGACGCGCCCGCCGATGTAGCGGTTCGGGTCGCCGCGCAGGCCCTCGCCGCCGGTGGCCTCGATGCGGATCACACGCCAGCCGAGCTGGGCGAAACGCAGCGTGGCGTAGGGCAGCGACAGCGCCTGCTCCAGCGAAAGGACGGTACGTTGCTTCATGCGGTCAGGGCCTTTTCACACTCAGGTTTTCCTCAGCCGCCCGCGATCGGTGGGGCCAGCAGGACTTCGTCTTCGTCATGCACGGGATGGTCGCGATCTGCATAGTGGGAATTCACCGAGATCAGCACCACATCGATGTACTCGAACGCGCGCTTGAAGCGTTCGCCCTGGGTCGGAAGCCAGTTCAGCAGCATGCCCACGTTCCTGATCTCGCCGGGCAGCACGATCTCTTCCGAGTCGCATCCCATGCTGTCCCGGAGCCAGGCGCGGTACCGCAGTTTCATGGACGTTCAAGCCGTCACGCCTTCCGTGGCCGTCGTCGCCCGATCGGCCACCGCCTGCGCGCGCCTGTCGTGGATGGCGCGGGCGACCGTCTCCGGCGACATCGGCGGGTTGAAGATGCGCACGCCGGTCGCGTTGTACAGCGCATTGGCGATGGCCGGCGCGATGACGATGGTCGGCAGCTCGGAAACGCCCTTGGCGCCATAGGGACCTTCGGCGCAATTGCTCTCGACGAAGTGCAAATCCAGCGGCGGCATCTCCGGCGCGGTGATGAGCTTGTAGTCGCGAAAGCACGGGTTCGTGAGTATGCCGCCGACAATACGCATGTTCTCGGAAAGGGCGTAGCCCAGGCCGATGGCAATGCCGCCTTCGATCTGGCCCTCCAGGCCCATGCGGTTGATGACACGGCCGACGTCCTGCGCCACCGTGATCTTGTCCACCTTGATCTCGCCGGTCAGCGTGTCCACGGTGACCTCGGCGATGTGGACCGCGTGCGAATAGGCCGCGGAGTGGTCGGAGATGTGCTTGGCGCCCTCGGGCTCGCTCTTGGGCTCGTAGTAGTCGGTGACCATCACCAGCTCGGGCTCGGCCTGGAAATGCATCTGCCGCAGCAGCCGGTCCAGCTTGATGAGCGGCGTGCCGTCGCGGTCGCGCACGACCGAGCCGCCGCGCAGGTCCAGTTCCTCGGCCACTTCGTTCAGCATCTTCCCGGCGGCAGCCAGGATTTGCGCCTTGGCCTTGCGTGCGGCACTGCGCGTCCCGTTGCCGGCGATGAAGGTGGTACGCGAGGCATGCACGCCCACGTCCCACGGAGCGATGTCGGAATCGTTGTTGACGATGGTCACATGCTCCAGCGGCACGCCCAGTTCTTCGGCGACGATCAGCGTGATGACGGCGTCGATGCCCTGGCCGATCTCCGAGGCGCCGGTGATGACCGTGACCCGGGCGTAGTCGTCCACCTTGAGGATGGTGCCGATGCCGTCCGACTTGTGGATCTTGGCGCCGCCGGCGTTGTGGATGGAGGAGGCCAGGCCGATGCCCTTCTTGTAGCGACCCGGCGCGTCGCGCAGCGCGGCGTATTCCTTGCGCTTCTTGCTGTAGCCGCTGGCGTCGGCGGCGATCTGCAGGCATTCCGCCAGCGCGCACTCGCGCAGGAAGGATTTCTGCGGCGTGACTTCGCCCGACTTCTGCGCGTTCTTGAGGTGGAATTCGAGCGGATCGATTTCCAGCTGCTCGGCCAGCATGTCCATCTGCTGGGCGGTGGCGTAAGTGGTCTGGACGTTGCCATAGCCCCGGAACGAGCCGGCGTACGGGTTGTTGGTGTAGATCGCCTGGGCCTTGAAGTCCACCACCGGCACGCGGTAGTGGCCCGAGGTGGTGCGCATCATGATGACGGGAATCGTCGGCCCCCACGAGGTGTAGGCGCCGTTGTCCAGCAGCACGTCGGCGCTGCGGAAGGTGAGCACGCCGTCGCGCGTGCAGCCCGTGCGCATGTGGATGATCGCCGCCTGGCGCGTCGGCGCGGCCTTGAACTCCTCCTCGCGCGTGTAGATGACCTTGACCGGACGGCCGGTCTTCCTGGCCAGCAGCGCGGCGATCGGCTCGTAGGGGTAGACGTCGAGCTTGGAGCCGAAGGCGCCGCCGACCGGCGGCTGGATGACGCGGATGTCGCCGGGGCCGATGCCCAGCGCAGGGGCGAGGTCCATCTTGTAGTTGTACGGATACTGGGTCTGCGTCCAGATCGTCAGCTTGCCGTTGTGGTCGAAATCGGCGATCGCGCAGGACGTGCCCATGCAGCAGTGCGTCACGTGGTGCGGACGGAACACGCTGTCGACGATCACGTCGGAGTCGGCTTCGGCGGCGGCAAGATCGCCGTGCTTGAACTCGAAGGCAAGGCTCTTGTTGCCGGGGAAGTTCTCGTGGATCTGCGGGGCATCTGCCTTTGCGCCGGCTTCGGGCGTGAACACGCCGGGCAGGTCCTCGAACTCGACTTCGATCAGTTCGAGCGCGCGGGCCGCGATCTCTTCGGTCTCGGCGGCGACGGCGGCGATCTCATCGTGTTCGCAGCGCACCCTGTCCTTGAGCGCGACGTTGTCACGCACGAACCCGAACTTCAGGCCCGCGACATCCTTGCCGGTCAGCACCGCGTGCACGCCGGGCAGTGCCTGCGCCGCCGCGGTGTCGATGCGGGCTATCCTGGCGTGCGGCCGGCCGGCGAACAGCACCTTGCCTATAAGCATCTGCGGCAACACCATGTCGTTGATGTAGCGCGTCTTGCCGGTCGACTTGTCGGCCGCGTCGGGCTTCTTGACGCGCTGGCCGATCAAGCTCGTCCGGGCGATGGGTGTGTCGGTGGCATTCTTGTCCATGGCTTGCCTTTGCATGCTTAGGGAGCCGCGCGCTCGGCATCCGCCGCGGCTGTGTTCTGCTGGACCACGGCCTCGACCGCGTCCAGCACCTTGGTGTAGCCGGTGCAGCGGCAGAGGTTGCCTTCGAGGCCCCGTTGCGCTTGCTCCCGCGACAGGCCGGGATGGTTTTCGATCAGGTACTGCGCCTGCATGATCATGCCCGGCATGCAGAAGCCGCACTGCACGGCACCGTGGTCGACGAAGGCCTGCTGCATCGGGTGCAGGCCATCGGGCGTGCGCAGCCCCTCGATGGTCACGACCTCCCGCCCGTCGAAATCGACGGCGTACATCAGGCAGCTGTTGACGGTCTTGCCGTCGACCTTGATCGTGCAGGCGCCGCACTCGCCTTCGCCGCAGGCGTACTTGGTTCCGGTCAGGCC
>JAMPXR010000316.1 GCA_023701085.1 Ramlibacter sp.
CGGCTTGGTGGGCGAGCCCAGGCAGGTGAACAGGATGTTGCGGTTGATGCGGTCCAGGCGCAGCACCCCCGCATTCATCTGCTGTTCGAGGTAAGAGTGGTCACGCGTGCGCGTGAGCAGTGCGCCGTCGCGCACGACATACAGGCGCGAGTCGCCGCAATGCACCCAGGCCGCCGAGCTGCCCTGCACGATGGCGGCCACCAGCGTGGTGCGCGGCGTATCGAGCATGCCTTTCTCGCTGGCGTAGCGGATGATCTGGTGGTGCGCCGCCATCAGCGCGACCGACAGGAACTCGGCCGCGTCCTTGATCGTCGGACGTGCCTCTTTCTGGAACAGCGCCGACACCGTCTGCAGCGCCAGCTGGGCCGCCACCTCGCCGTCGGGATGGCCGCCCATGCCGTCGGCGAGCACGAACAGGCCCGACTCGCGCGTGTAGCAGTAGCCCATGCGGTCTTCGTTCTTCTCGCGCCCGCCCTTGCGGCTGACCTGGAATACCGAGAACTTCATGGCTTGGCCCGCGCGCCGAATCCGGTCGCACGCTTCACGTTCTTCTTGGTGTCGGACACCATGTTGTCGAATTGCAGCCGCATCTTCTCGCCCACCGACAGCTTGGTGTAGCGGCGCTCACCCTCGCGGCTGAGCTCCTTTTGCAGCGCGAACACCGACTGCGGGCGCGACAGCGGATCGAGCGACATGCACCATTCCACCACTTCGATCAGGTTGTCCGAGTAGACGCCGCGCAGCCGCGACAGCGCCAGGGCGAGCCGGTCCTTTTCCAGCCGCTGCGGCGCGTCGTTGGGCGGGTAGCCCTGCATGCAGGCGTAGATGCAGGCGCCGATGGCGTAGATGTCGGTCCAGGGGCCCATGGACGAATCGCGCCGGTACATCTCGGGCGCGGCGAAACCCGGCGTGTACATGGGGCGGATGAAATTGCCCTCCTTGGACAGCACTTCGCGCGCGGCGCCGAAGTCGATCATCACCGCCTTGTTGTCGTCGGTGATGAAGATGTTGGCCGGCTTGATGTCCAGGTGCAGCATCTTGTGCTGGTGCACGATGCGCAGGCCGCGCAGGATCTCGTCGAACAGCGAGCGGATGGTGGACTCGCGGAACACCTTCTGCTTTTTCAGCTCGCGCGCGGTGATGATGAAATCCTGCAGGGTCGCGCCCTCCAGGTAGTTCATCACCATGTAGACGGTTTCGTTCTCGCGGAAGAAGTTCAGCACGCTCACCACGGAAGCGTGCGAGATCTGCGCGAGCGAGCGGCCTTCCTCGAAGAAGCTCTTGAGCCCCAGCCGGTACAGCGAGAGCTTTTCGGGCTGCACCTGCGGCAGCAGCTCGCCGGGCGAGCGCGTGGCCAGCGACGCCGGCAGGTATTCCTTGACCGCCACCTGCTGGCCTTCGTTGTCCACGGCCAGGTACACCACGCCAAAACCGCCCGCCGACAGCTTGCGCACGACGCGGTAGCCGCCGATCACCGTGTCCGGCGGCAGCGGGGCAGGTTTGACCTTTGACATAATTCAGGAATGTAGGGTCAGCGGGGAAGAACGGGTGCGCTGGATAACCCGGGTCTTCTCGCCCTCCCGCAGCGAACCGAACGATCGAAACATCTCGATGGCAGTTTACAGCATGACCGGTTTTGCGAGCGCCCAGCAAGGCGCGGCGCAGGGCACGGCCGCACAGGAGAGCAAGGGCGCCGCGGCCACCCGGCTCGGGCTGGAGATACGCTCCGTCAACAGCCGCTTCCTGGACCTGACCTTCCGGCTGCCCGAGGAACTGCGCCAGCACGAACCCCTGTTGCGCGAACTGCTCACCGCCCGTCTCAAGCGCGGCAAGGTGGAGGTCCGGGCCGCGTTCGATTCGCCCGCCGGCGACAACCTGCGCGAGCCCACCCCCCGCCTGCTGCAGCGCCTGAGCACGCTGCAGGACAACGTTCGCGCCTGGCTGCCGGACGCCAAGGCGCTGAGCGTGGCCGACGTGGTGCGGCTGTCCGCCGCCGAAGCCGCCACGGACGTCGACTGGGGGCGGCCCCTGGGCCAGCTCGCCGCCGACACCCTGGAGCGGCTGATGGCGGCGCGCGAGCGCGAGGGCGCGCGGCTGGCGGCCATGATCCTGGGCCACCTGGCGCAGCTGCGCGAGCTGGCGCAGCAGGCCGCGCCGCTGGTGCCGCGGCTGGTCGAACAGCAGCGCACCCGTTTCCTGGAACGCTGGAAGGAGGCCATGGCGCTTGCCGAGGGCGCCAGCCTGCCCGAGGCGGCGCAGGACCGCGCCCTGAGCGAGGCGACGGCGTTCGCGATCCGCATCGACGTGGCCGAGGAGCTGACGCGGCTGGGTTCCCACGTCGAGGAAATCGAGCGGCTGGTCCGCAAAGGCGGCGAGATCGGCAAGCGGCTGGACTTCCTGATCCAGGAACTGCACCGCGAAGCCAACACACTGGGATCGAAGTCCGCGGCGCTCGAGCTGACGCATATCTCGGTGGACATGAAGGTGCTGATCGAGCAGATGCGCGAGCAGGTGCAGAACATCGAGTAGATAGATGCGCCCCCACGTTTTTTTCGTTGCCAGCGCTCCCGGAGGATCCGGGGGCGTCGCGTCGCAAGACTGACCCCATGGACTATCCCGGCAACCTGTTCGTCGTCGCGGCTCCCAGCGGGGCCGGCAAGTCCAGCCTGGTCAAGGCCCTGATGGAGCTGGACGCGCAGGTGCAGCCTTCCGTCTCGCACACGACCCGGCCGCCGCGCGGCCAGGAAAAGCACGGGCGCGAGTATTTCTTCGTCTCCCCCCAGGAATTCGACGCCATGGTGGCGGCCGGCGCGTTCGTGGAATGGGCGCTGGTCCACGGGCAGCGCTATGGCACGTCCAGGAAGGCGATCGAGGACCGCATCGCCCAGGGCGCCGACGTGATCCTGGAGATCGATTACCAGGGGGCGCTGCAGATCAGGAGCGTCTTCGGCAATGCCGTGCTGATCTTCATCCTGCCGCCCAGTTGGGAGGAACTGCGCGCGCGGCTCGAGCGCCGCGGGGAAGACAGCGCCGAGGTCATCGCCATGCGCCTGCAGAATGCCGCCGAGGAAATGGCGCAGGTCAAGGAATTCGATTTCGTTATAATCAACGAGCTATTTGAACGCGCGCTGTTCGACCTCAAAGCGATCGTTCACGCGCAGCGGCTGAAGATTTCAGCCCAGCGGCGCGCCCGCGCGGACACCTTCAAAGCCCTGAACATCACCTGACTCCCCGGGAGTCCTTCCTATTCGCTGGAGAACCTCATGGCCCGCATCACCGTCGAAGACTGCCTGCAGCATGTGCCCAACCGCTTCCAGCTGGTCCTGGCCGCCACCTACCGCGCCCGCATGCTGAGCCAGGGCCACGCGCCCAAGATCGAGAGCAAGAACAAGCCCGGCGTGACCGCCCTGCGCGAGATCGCCGAAGGCAAGATTGGCCTGGAAATGCTCAAAAAAGTGCCCGGCTGAGCCTCAGACCGGGCTTTTGCGCCAAGAAAAGGCACCGCCAGGCGGTGCTTTTTTATTTGGCAACGCAGCCGGGGCAGGCTCACGCTACATTTAGGGAATGAGCGCCGTGCTGCAATCCTCCCCCGGCCAGGGCAAGGGTCCGGCGACGCCTGCCCTGGCCAGCCCGGCCGCGGCCAACGCGGCCGCGGCGAGCTTCGCGGCGCTCACGGCCAGGCTGGACTACCTGGAACCCGGCGAGGCCGAGCAGGTCCGCCGTGCCTACCGGTTCGCGGACGAAGCGCACCTGGGGCAGATCCGGGCCAGCGGCGAGCCCTATATCACCCATCCGATCGCGGTGGCCGCGCAATGCGCGGAGTGGAAGCTCGATTCCCAGGCGCTGATGGCGGCGCTGCTGCACGACGCGATCGAAGACTGCGGCGTGACCAAGCCGCAGCTGATCGAGCGCTTCGGCACGCCCGTGGCTGACCTGGTGGACGGCCTCACCAAGCTGGACCGGCTGCAGTTCGACACGCGCGAGGAAAGCCAGGCCGAGTCGTTTCGCAAGATGCTGCTGGCCATGGCGCGCGATGTGCGCGTGATCCTGATCAAGCTGGCGGACCGCTCGCACAACATGCGCACGCTGATGGACGTGCCGCGGGAAAAATGGC
>JAMPXR010000317.1 GCA_023701085.1 Ramlibacter sp.
AGTGGCTGCTCGGGCGCTACCGGGCCTTTCGCAGCTTCTCGTGGCTGACCGGCGTGCCGCTGCTGCCGCTGGCCTTCGTGTGCGCCATCGGCGGCTTCTGGCTGAACTGGGACCGCCTCGGCCAGTTTTCCGCCATCGCGACGGCGGAATGGCTGGACGCCCTGCCCTTCCTGTCCTCGCCGCTCGCGCGCAATTTCCTCGGTGGCGCGGTGAGCGACCGGCTGTTCTCGCTGTTCGTCTTCGTGCACCTGGGCGTGCCGCTGCTGCTGGTGTTCGGGCTGTGGTTCCACATCCAGCGCATCAGCCGCGCCGAAGTGTTCCCGCGGCTGGCACTGGCGCTGGGCACCACGGCCGCATTGCTGGCCCTGGCGCTGGTGCTGCCGGTGCGCAGCCAGGGTCCCGCCGACCTCGCCGCCGTGCCGCATGAGCTCTCGATCGACTGGCTCCTGCTCTTCATCCATCCGCTGACCGACGCGACGTCGCCGCATGTCGTGTGGGCATTGCTGGCCGCCGCCCTCATCGGCTTGTTCGCGCTGCCGTATCTACGCCGGCCCGTCCCCGTGCCGGTCGCGAAGGTCGATCCGGAAAACTGCAATGGCTGCCGGCGCTGCGTCGAGGATTGCCCCTACGGCGCCGTGACGATGGTCCCGCACCCGAACGGCCGGCCCGGCGCGCAACTGGCCCAGGTGCGTGCGGACCTGTGCGCGAGCTGCGGCATCTGCGTCGGCGCCTGTCCGTCGTCCACGCCGTCGCGCCGCGTCGAGACATTGGTGACGGGCATCGACCTGCCGCGCTCGCCCATCAACGAGCTGCGCCGCCGCCTGGTCAGTGGGTTGGCCGCCATGCCACCTGGTCGGCGGCTGGTGGTCTTCGGCTGCGACTGCGGCGCCCGCGTGCAATCGCTCGCCGGACGCGATGTCCTGCCGCTCAGCCTGGCCTGCAGCGGCATGCTGCCGCCGTCGTTCGTCGAGTACGCATTGCGCGCCGGCGCCGACGGCGTGCTCGTCGCGGGTTGCCGCGAGGGCGGCTGCGAGTTCCGCCTGGGCCAGCAATGGACCGCGCAGCGCCTGCTCGGGCAGCGCGAGCCGCGCCTGCGCGGCACGGTCGCGGCGCAGCGCTGGGACGTCGTGTGGGCCGATGCCGGCGAGGAAGCGGCGCTGCGCCGCGCCTTGCATCGGCTGCCGCGCGACGGCAGCAAGGTCGAATCGGGCGCCATCACGGAGGCTGTGGCATGAAACGCGTACTGTCCTGGGCCGGTCAGGCCGTGCTCTACGGCCTGTTCGCGGCCTTCATCGGCGTCTTCTCCAACTGGCCGCCCTACCAGGCGCTGCCGCCGGACCAGGCGCTGCTCAAGGTCAGCTTCATCCACCACGGGCAGCGCGTCGCCGACTGCCGGCCGTACACGCCGGAGGAGCTGGCCAAACTGGCGCCCAACATGCGAACCCCGCTGAAATGCGGGCGCGAGCGCTCGGCCGTCACCATCGAGGTCGACCTGGACGGGGCGACGGTGTTCCGCCAGGTCGCCGCGCCGTCCGGGCTGTCGCGCGACGGCCCCTCGTCCGTCTACCACCGGCTGGCCGTTCCCGCCGGCGAGCACCGCATTGCCGTGCGCCTGAAGGACAGCGCCACGGCGCCCGGCTTCACGCACACCCGCGACGCGACGTTGAAACTCAAGCCGGCCCAGGTGCTGGTGATCGACTTCGACGCCGAAAAAGGAGGTATCACGCTGTCATGAGCGCCTTGCCCAGTTCCCTTGCCGGGCCGCTGGCCCGTCGACCGCTGCCGGCGGTGCAGTCGGCGCCCGACTACGGCCTCGCCGTGCCCTCCGACGCGCGCCTGACGCTCGCGCGCGGCTGGCTGTGGCTGGGCATCGCCGCGCTGATCCTGTCCGGGCTGTTCTCCGTGCTGCTGGTGTTCTCGCGCACGCCGGGGGTCAACCAGCTGCTGCCGGTGGCCGATTTCTTCCGGGTCGCCCTCGTGGTGCACGTGGATCTGTCCGTGCTCGTGTGGTTCACGGCGCTCGCGGGCATGTTGTGGACCCTCAACGGCACGGCCCGCCGCATGGCCTGGGGCTGGCTCGGGCTCGCGCTGGCGGGCGCCGGCGCGGCCGCGATGTCGCTCGCGCCGTTCGCCGGGCCCGGCGAGGCCATCATGGCCAACTACATCCCGGTGCTCACGGCGCCGCTGTTCATCGCGGGGCTGCTGGCGTTCGCCGCCGGCGTGGCGCTGCTCGTGCTGCGCAGCCTCGCCAACGCGCCCGCGCTCGGGCTCGAATTCGACGGGCAGGGCGCGCTGCGCTTCGGCCTCAACGCCGCCGCGGTGGCCACGGCCGTCGCCCTGCTCGCTTTCGGCTGGTCGTACGCGGTCCTGCCCACCGACCTCGGCGGCAAGGCGTACTACGAGATCCTGTTCTGGGGCGGCGGCCATGCCCTGCAATTCACCTGGACGCTGCTGATGCTGGTGGCCTGGCTGTGGCTGGCCGGCGCGTGCGGCGCGCGCGTGCCGCTGAGCCCGCGCGTCACGCTGCTGATGTTCGCGCTGGCCCTGGCGAGCGTGTTCGTCACTCCTTACGCCTACCTCGCCCACCACGTCGCGTCGGTGGAGCACCGCGCGCTGCTGACCTGGGCGATGCGGCTGGGCGGCGGGGTCGCCATCCTGCCGGTCGGCCTGGCGGTGGTGTTCGGGCTGTGGGGCGCGCCGCGCCTGGCTGCCGCCGCGAAACCGCTGCGCGCCGCCCTGCTCTCGTCCGTGCTGCTGTTCGCCGCGGGCGGGGTCATCGGCGTCTTCATCAGCGGCAGCAATGTGCGCATCCCGGCCCACTACCACGGCTGCATCGTCGGCGTGACCCTCGCGCTGATGGGGCTGGTCTACAAACTGCTGCCCACGCTGGGCTACGCGGCCCCGCAGGGCCGCCTGGCCACAGGTCAGCCCTGGCTCTACGCGGTGGGCCAGTTGATGCACATCGTCGGTCTGGTCTGGTCGGGCGGCTACGGCGTGCAGCGCAAGGTGGCCGGCGCCGAACAGGTGCTGCGCAGCCCGGCCGAGATCGCCGGCATGGGCCTGATGGGCCTGGGCGGCGCGATCGCCATCGTCGGCGGACTGCTGTTCGTCGTGGTCGTGCTGCGCGCGATGCGCGGCGCCCGCGCCGCTTCGGCGACCTTGCAGGCGGCCCGGCGATGAAGCGCTTGCAGGCCTCGTTGCAGTGGGCGTTCATGCGCCTGGAGGCGCTGTTCAACGCCGCCTTCGGCGACCGGCTCAATCCGCTGTACCACCTGGGCTCCATCACGTTCTTCCTGTTCTGGGTCGTCGGCGCCAGCGGGCTGTACCTGTACGCCTTCTTCGAGACCGGCGTGGCCGAGGCCCATTCGTCGGTCGAGGCGCTGACGCACGGCCAGTGGTACGCCGGCGGCGTGCTGCGCAGCGTGCACCGCTATGCCTCGGACGCGATGGTCCTCACGATGGGGCTTCACCTGCTGCGGCATTTCGCGTTCGACCGTTTCCACGGATTCCGCTGGTTCTCGTGGGTCACGGGCGTCGCGCTGATCTGGCTGGTCTACATCTCGGGCATCAACGGCTACATGCTGCCGTGGGACCGGCTGGCCCAGTTCGTGATCGTCACCAGCTTCGAGTGGCTGGACTGGCTGCCCATGTTCGGCGGCACGCTGATGCGCAACTTCATCCACGCCGACAGCGTGGGGGACCGCTTCTTCTCGCTGCTTTCGTTCATGCACATCGGGCTGCCGCTGCTGGTGCTGCTGGTGATGTGGGTGCACGTCCAGCGCGTGCCCAAGGCGCGCACGACGCCGCCGCGGCCTATCGTGACCAGCCTCCTGGTCACCCTGCTGGTGCTGTCGCTGGTGCGGCCGGCGCTCAGCCAGGGCGGCGCGGCCGACCTGGGCATCGCCGCGTCCAACCTGCACCTGGACTGGTTCTACCTCATGGTGTACCCCCTGCTGGTCACCTGGCCGCTGGGGCAGGTGTGGGTCTTGTTGGGGGTCGGCACCGCGCTGATGGCGGCCTTGCCGCTGTGGCCCATGCTGTTGCACCGCACGCCCCATCGCGAACACCAGCTCGTGGTGCACAGCGCCGACGGCGGCGAAAC
>JAMPXR010000318.1 GCA_023701085.1 Ramlibacter sp.
CGACACGCGTCCTTCTTCCGCAAAGATTTCGGCGCTCATGCTGCGACGCTCACGAACTTGACGTCGGTGTACTCGAGCAGCCCCTCCAGGCCGCTTTCCGAGCCCATGCCGCTGTCCTTGATTCCGCCGAACGGCGTCTCCGGCTGCGAGATGCCGAAATGGTTGATGCCGACCATGCCGGCCTGCAAAGACGCGCTCAGGCGGTTGGCCGTGCCCAGGTCCCGGGTGAACGCGTAGGCCGCCAGGCCATAGGGCAGTGCGTTGGCCCGCGCGATCGCCTCCTCGAGATCGTCGAAGGCGTCGAGCAACGCGATCGGCCCGAAAGGCTCCTCCTGTTGCACACGGCAGTGAGGCAGCGCCGCCTCGAGCACCGTGGGTTCGAAGAAAAAACCCGGTCGCGCGAGGCGCGTGCCGCCGCACAGCAGCAGCGCCCCGTTCGCGAGCGCGTCGTCCACCAGGCGCGCCATCTCCTGGACGCGGCGCCTGGCGATCAGCGGCCCCATCTGCACGCCGTCATCGACGCCGGCACCGACCCTCAGCGCGCGCGCGCCGGCGACGAACGCCTCGCGAAACGCGGCATAGATCGAACGATGGACCAGAAAGCGCACCGGCGAGGCGCACACCTGGCCGGCCCCGCGGAATTTGGCGACGACGGCGAGCGCGGCCGTCGCCACCGGATCGGCGTCGCCGCAGACGATGACCGGCGCGTGTCCGCCGAGTTCGGCCGTGTAGCGCTTGAGGTGCCGCGCCGACTTCTCGGCGAGCATCCGGCCGACCGCGGTGGATCCGGTGAACGACACCTTGGCGATCTCCGGGCTGGCGATCAACGCGTCGGCGATCTCCGCGGGCCGCCCGAGCACCATGTTGAGGACACCCGCCGGCAAGCCCGCATCGGCAAAGCAGCGCACCAGTTCCATGCACGATGCCGGCGTTTCCTCGTCGGGTTTGATGATCACGCTGCAGCCCGCGGCCAGCGCACCCCCCAGCTTGCGTGCGGGAAGGTTCACCGGGAAGTTCCAGGGCGTGAACGCCGCCACGGGGCCCACGGGCACCCGCATGACGGTCTGGCTGGCCACGCCGGCCGACCGGGGCGGCACGCCGCGGCTGGCGAGCCGGCGGGCTTCCTGCGCCAGGAAGTCGATGATGTCCGCCGACAGCAGGACCTCGCGCGACGATTCCGCCAGGGGCTTGCCCTGCTCGAGCGTCAGGATCCGCGCGATCCTGCCCGCGCGCTCGCGCAGCAACGCCGCCGCCTTGGCGATGACCCCGTACCGGTCGAAGGCCGGCGTCGCGGACCATGTGGCGAAGGCACGGCGCGCGGCCTGCCGGGCCGCCGCCAGTTCGGCCTCGCCGGCCACGGGAAAGCGACCCAGCACCGCTTCATCGGCGGGATTGGCGATCGGCAGGAAGCCGGAGGTGGTCTTTTCGATCCACCGTCCATCGATATGGAGATGCACTTCGGGATACGACATCATCCGATCATCCGTCCTGTTTGTTTCGTTGTCAACGAGTTGTTTTCCCTAGACGACCCGGCCCGTGCGTGAACGCCCCCCGGTCGCGCGATCACGCGATGATGCGCAGCTCGGGCACGAACCGCCACCCTGGGTTATCCCAATTCCCCCGCGCCCTCCACCTGCACCGGATGCGTCCAGCGAACCTGCGGGTAGTAGCACATGTAACCCGAACGGCAATGGTCGGCGGCCCCGCGCAGCGACACCGCGAATTCGGCGGCGGCTTCGGGCGTCGCACCGCCGCGGACCCGATCCAGGACCGCGCGCACCAGCTCGACGCTCTTGAGCTTGCGTTCGGTGGCGCCTTCGCGTCCGGCGATCTTGATCGAAGCCACGCCCGCCGCCGCCAGGCGTGCGACCGCGCACAGCCCGCAGGGTCCGTAGGGGTAACCATTGGCGCTGGTGGTGAAGCCGCAGCCGAAGCGGAACCAGAGCCAGCGCTGGTAATCGGAATCGTTGTCGCGCAGCTTGCGCGCCATGCCGGTGGACACCGGTTCCCCCTGCGCGTCCCGATAGAGAAACGGCCGCTTGTCGATGCAGATCGGCCCGCCCTGCCCGGCCGGCAGGTGGATCGAATGGCAGGCGCCCTCCTCGAACACGCAGCCGTCGTTCAGGATGAAGGCCTCGATCTCCACCGGCCCGCGAGCCGCCGCGATGGCTTCGATCTCCTGCAGCGAGACATCGCGCGGCAGGATCACGCGCCGCGCACCCAGCCCCCGATAGAACGCGACGCCGGCGCTGTTGCGGCAGGCCGCCACGGAACTGACGTGGACCGCGACTTCGGGCGCGTGCCGGTGCAATTGGGCGATCAGGCCGATATCGGCCGCGATCACCGCGTCGCCCCCCAGCGCATGGAAGGCCTGCGCCAGTTCGACCAGGGCCTCCTGCTGCGTGCTGCCGTACTGCTGCCCGTTGAGCACCAGCAGCAGCGCGACCCCCTTGCCGTGCGCGATGTCGACCGCCTGCGCGAGCTGCTCCATGCTTTCCAGGTTGCCGAAGTAGCGGCGGTTGACCGCGCCGGTGTTGAAGCGGGCGATCCATTCCCTGGGCACCACGCCGCAATAGAGCTCGTGCGCCCCGGCGGCCGCCATCGGTGCGATTTCCTCGATACGGCTGATCGGCGCGGTGATCTTCATGTCACAGTCCCGAGAGCACCAGGCGCGAGACCAGACCGTCGGCCAGCGCCGCGCCCAGCGCCTGTGCCATTGCCGCGTCGTGGCGGTAGTAGACGCTGTTGCCGCGCGCGTAGGACACGATGCCGGCCGCCGAGGGCTCGGCCCCGACTTCGAGCACGCCCAGGCATTCACGGTGGCAGGCGCCGCCCGGCGCGAACTTCTCGGGCGGCTCGTGCCCCAGCGAGCCGATCTTGCAGATGCGGCCTTTGGCGACGTAGGCGAACGGCGCCCAGGCGGTGACGCCCAGGCCGGGGACCGCGAAGGTTTCGGATGTGGCGAAGGGAGGTACGTCCAGTTCGATGCGCGCGATGCCCAGCCCCTCGAGGATGCCCCGGTAAGCCGGTCCGCCGTAGCCGCTGGGATACGGCTTCATCCAGGCCGGCGAGGGCAGGCGCGGGTCTTTGATCATCTTGGCCAGTTGCCTTCCGGCGATCAGATCCCGTTGCGGCTGCGCGGCCCTGAGCGCGCTGGCGACCCCCCAGTCGTTGACCAGGACCGCCGCGCGCGCGGGCAGGCGCGCGGCGGCCTCGAGTATGCGGCCCACCAGGCCATCGTGGGCGATCGGTGTGGCCAGCACCAGGGTCAGCCCGAGCTGCTCGGCCACGGCGACGGCGCGCTCCAGCGCCTGCGGCTCGGGAAACAGGTGTTCGCAAAATTCGCTGCCGAAGTACAGATGGCTGGCCGCCGCGTGCGCCGGCGCCCGCGCGGCGATTTCGGCGTCGCCGAAAAAAGCGGCGATGGCCTGGATATTCCGCGGCGCCAGCGATTCGAGCTGCGGCAGGCGCCGCGCGTCCACCACCGAGATGCCCAGTTCCAGGCCGGCCATCAGGCAAGCTCCACGGCGCGGCGGCGCTCGCGCCCGCGAAATGCCGCCCCCGCCTCCAGCCACTGGCGGAAATCGCCGGCCCCGGCGCCGGGGCGCAGCGCGAGAAAGCCTGCCGCGCGCCCCGACAGGCGGGCTGCGGCGTAACTGCCGCCACCCGGGGTCAGGCCGTCGGCGGCCAGCGCGGCCTCGCCGTAGAGGCGGTGCGGCTCGATCACCGACCAGCCGCCGCCGGCGCAGCGCGCGTCGCCCGACACCGCCAGCACCTCGGGATAGGCTGCCGGATAGACGCCGCCGCCGCGCGCCGGACACGCCGCGACGACGATCGTGCCGCACGCCGCCGCGGCGCGGCAGGCCGCCCGCAGCGCCCCATGGTCGAGCGCCAGGCCCCAGCTGAGATTGATCACGCGCACCTGCTGTTCGATGCACCAGTGGATCGCCGCCGCCAGGCACGCGGCGTCGGCGTGGCGCTGGTCGGTGAAGACCTGGGCGCTCGCCAATTGCGCGAACGGTGCCTGCGACAGCAGGATTTGCGCCACCGCCGTGCCGTGCCCCAAGGCGTCGCCGCGAGCCGTCACCCG
>JAMPXR010000319.1 GCA_023701085.1 Ramlibacter sp.
CCCAGCGTCGCGGACGCGGCGGTCACGCCGACCGCGAATTCGGTCTCGTAGCCGTGGTCCTTCATGGCCTTGATCTCGATGGTGCCCAGGCCGGCCGCGTCGGCGATGGCCGTGCCGCTCATGCCGGCGAACACCACCGAGCCGACCACGTTGACGTGGCCCAGGCCGCCCTTGAGCCAGCCCACCAGGGCCAGAGCGTAGTTGTAGATGCGGTTGGTGATGCCGGCGTTGTTCATCAGGTTGCCGGCCAGGATGAAGAAGGGCACCGCCAGCAGCGGAAAGCTGTCGATGCCGCTGACCATCCGGTGGATCACCACGAAGGGCGGCAGGTTGCCGCTCCACAGGATGTACAGCAGCGACGAGCCCGCCATGGCGATCGCCACGGGGAGGCCACCGGCCATCAGCAGCAGGAACAGGACCTTGAGCATGGGAGTGCGCTAGTTGTCGTGGATGTCGGACTCGGGGCGTTCCAGCACGGAGTAGCCGCGCTTCCAGTGGCGGCGCGCCACCATGGCCGCGCGGATCGTCATCAGCGCGAACCCCAGCAGGCACACGGCATAGACGTAGTTCATCGGCAGGTCGATCATCGTCATGCGCGAGTTGCTGCCCAGCCGCTGCATCATCAGGATGGTCAGCACCACGGCGGCGCCGAAGAAGGCGACGCGCAGCAGGTCGACCGCCGTGGCCAGCCAGCGCGCCATCGGGCGCGGCATGTAGCGGTAGAAGAAATCGACCTGGATGTGGTTGTTCTTGATCACGCCGATGGTGGCGCCGGTGAACACGGTGGCGATCAGCAGGTAGCGCGCGATCTCCTCGGTCCAGGACGCCGAGTCGTTCAGCACGTAGCGGGTGAAGAACTGGTAGACGACCACCAGCCCGAGCATCCAGAACAGGGCCAGGGCGAGCCAGGCCTCCGGCGCGGTGCCGGAAAGATCGACCGCCTCGTCCCGCGCGTGGAACTGGCCGTCGTCCCCCAGGACGTGCGGAATCTCGTCGATGGCCGACCGCTGGGCGTCGTGAGCGGGGGCCGCGGCGGGCGCGACCCGCCCCGCGCCGCCCACGGCCTCGTCGGTGCGGCCGGCGTGCATCACTTCAGGCCGATGATGCGGTCCCAGTCCTTCTTGTCCAGCTGCATGGACTCGAAGGAGATGTTCTTCAGCACCTGCTGCTGGAAGGCGCCGCGGTCGACGGTGACCACGTTCAGGCCCTTCTTCTTGAACTCGTCGACCAGCTCGCCCTCGCGCTTCTTGATGTCGTTGGTGGCGCGCTCGGCGGCCTCCTGCTGGATCTCGACCAGCAGCTTCTGCTCGGCCGGCGTCAGCTTGGCCATCAGCGCGCCGGAGTTGACCGTCAGCAGCGCGTCGGCGATGTGGCCGGTCAGGATGATGTTCTTCTGCACTTCGAAGAACTTCTTGGCCTCGATGGTCGGCAGCGGGTTCTCCTGCGCGTCCACGGTGCCGTTCTGCAGCGCCAGGTAGACCTCGGCGAAGGCGATCGGCGTCGGGTTGGCGCCGCAGGCGCGCGGCAGGGCCGTGTAGGCCGGCGCGTCGGGCACGCGCATCTTCAGGCCCTTCATCTGCTCGCAGGTGGTGAACAGCTTGTTGCTGGTGGAGTGGCGCGCGCCGTAGTAGGTCAGCGCGGTGATGGTGTTGCCGCCGCTGGCCTTCCGGTAGCCCTCCGCGAGTTCCTTGAAGACGTCGCTCTTCGCGTACTTCAGCACGTGGTCGGCGTCACGGAAGGTGAACGGGTAATAGCTCACGGCCAGGCGCGGGAACGAGCGCGCGGCGAACGAGGCGCCGGTGATGATGATGTCCACCGTGCCCAGCTGCAGGCCCTGGTTGATATCGCTTTCCTTGCCCAGGCTGGAGGCCGGGAACACCTGGATCTCGTACTTGCCGTTGGTGCGCTTCTTGAATTCCTCGCCGGCCCACACCGACCACTTGTGGTACGGCTCCGAAGTTTCATAGACGTGCGCCCACTTCAGCTTGGTCTGGGCGTGGGCGATGCCGAAGGGCGCGGCCGCGGCGGCCAGCAGCGCGCACGCGGCGATGAGCTTGAGGGTGAAGCGTTTCTTCATGAGCGTCTCCTGAGGGGGGTGATGATGCTGGGCGACCGGGCGACGCGGCTGGCCGCGGTGTCCGGGGAACTGTTGGCGCGGCGCCAGCTCGCGCTGTATCGGCTGTAGGCCTTCCTGAGGTGAGTGTGCATGGCATGGCGGGCGGCCGCATCGTCATGCGCGCGGATCGCGGCCAGCACCGCCGCGTGTTCGACCAGCGCCGCTTCCCAGGACGCGGGGTTCTCGAAATAGTCGCCCAGCCGTTCGAACAGCGGGCCGCTGCGCGCCCGCCAGTAGCCGCGCACCGTGTCGTGCAGCACCTCGTTGCCGCAAGCGCGCGCCACGGCGGTGTGGAACGCCTCGTCGCCCTCGCGCGGCACGATGCCCGCCCCGGCCTCCTCGCGCATCCGCGCGAGGGCGGCGGCAATCGCCGCCACCTGCGGGCGGCGCGCCTCGCGCGCGGCCAGCGCAGCGACTTCGCCTTCGACCAGTTCGCGCGCGCGCATCAACTCCAGCGGGCCCCACTCGCCGGGGTCGTGCGCGTCGGCCCGGCGCGCGTCCTGCAGGTCGAGCACGTAGATCCCGGAGCCGGTGCGCACGTCGATGACCCCCTCGACTTCCAGCGCGATCAGCGCCTCGCGCACGGAGGGCCGGCTCACCCCGAGCTGCCGCGCCAGGTCGCGCTCGGCGGGCAGGCGGCTGCCGGGGCGGAACTCGCCATCGGCGATCAGGGCGCGCAACTGCTCGGCGATTTGCCGGTACAGGCGTTGCGATTCGACGGTCTGGAGCGGCATGCGAGAGGAGGTTCAGGGTAAGCCAGAATTGGCCAAGCGGTAAGACCAATTAATATCGCGGTCAAGCAAACCGGCTGTCATCGGGCAAAACCCTGAAGGCCGCCCTCCGGAAAAGAAGCCAGCCATGAGACTCGAAGGAAAAACCGCCCTGGTCACCGCGGCCGGGCAGGGCATCGGTCGCGCCAGCGCGCTCGCCATGGCCGCGCAGGGCGCCCGGGTCTGGGCCACGGACGTGAATGCGAGCTTGCTGGACAGTTACGAAGGCGTGGACGGCATACAGGCCGTGGCGCTGGACGTGCTCGACAAGCGTTCGATCGAACGATTGATCTCCAGCCTGCCCGCGCTGGACGTGCTGTTCAATTGCGCGGGGTTCGTGCACAGCGGCACCGCATTGCAGGCGACCGACGAGGAGTGGAATTTCGCCCTGAACCTGAACGTGCGCTCCCAGTTCTGGGCGATCCAGGCGGCGCTGCCCAAGATGATCGCGGCCGGGGGCGGCAGCATCATCAACATGGCCAGCGTGTGCAGCAGCATCAAGGGCCTGCCCAACCGCTTCATCTACGGCACGACCAAGGCCGCCGTGATCGGCCTGACCAAGAGCGTGGCCGCCGATTTCGTGGCCGACGGTATCCGCTGCAACGCCATTTGTCCGGGCACCGTGGACACACCATCGCTGCAGGACCGCATCAATGCCTTCGACGACCCGGTGGCGGCGCGCAGCAATTTCGTGGCACGCCAGCCGATGGGCCGGCTGGCGCAGGCGCACGAGATCGCTCCGCTGGTCGTCTTCCTGGCCAGCGACGAGGCGGCTTTCGTCACCGGGCAGGCCTACGCGGTCGACGGCGGCATCACGATATGAGGCGGTGGCCGCGCCAGCGCCGCCATGCGCCCGCCGGCGCGGCCCCCGCCGGCCTGCGTCCTGCGCTGCGATGGATCCGACAACCCACGACAAAGGAACAGCGATGAAGCTCGTCCGGTATGGCAACCCCGGCAAGGAAAAACCCGGCCTGATCGACCCCGACGGCCGGCTGCGCGATTTGAGCGCGGTGGTGCCCGACATCGGTCCGGCCCAATTGGCCGGCGCCGGCCTGGCGCGCATCCGCAAGGCCCAGGCCGCGAAGCTGCCGCTGGTGCGCGGCACGCCGCGCCTGGGCTGCCCGGTCTCGCAGGTGGGCAAGTTCATCGCCATCGGCCTGAACTACGCCGATCACGCCGCCGAATCGGGCGTGCCGATCCCGA
>JAMPXR010000320.1 GCA_023701085.1 Ramlibacter sp.
AAGTCGTTCTGGGCCTGGGACGAGATGATCGAGATGAACAAGAGCGGCTACTTCCCGTACACGCCCAACACCAACCTGCTGTACGGGCTGGCGGAAGCCTGCGACATGCTGCTGGAGCCGGCGCACGGCGGCCTGCCGGCGGTGTTCGCACGGCACCAGCGCTGGGGCGAGGGCGTGCGCGGCGCCGTGAAGGCCTGGGGCCTGGAAATCCAGTGCGCCGATCCGTCCGTCTATTCGCCGGTGCTCACCGGGGTGATGATGCCCGAGGGTGTCGATGCCGACGCCGTGCGCAAGACCATCTACGAGCGCTTCGATTGCTCGCTGGGCACGGGCTTGGGCAAGGTCAAGGGCAAGATGTTCCGCATCGGCCACCTGGGCGATTGCAACGACCTGACCCTGGTGGCGGCGCTGGCCGGCTGCGAGATGGGACTGAAGCTGGCCGGCGTGAAGCTGGCCGCGTCGGGCGTGCAGGCCGCGATGGAATACTTCGCGTCGCACCCCGCGCGCGTCCCGGCGCGACAGGCCGCCTGAAGCCGCCAATCGCACAACCCGGCAGGCGCGATGGCGATGACGTGGTGATGCTGCGGCCTCAGCCGCGCGGGATCACGAAGCAGACCCGCAGGCGCTGGCCCTCCGAAGGCTCGGCCCAGATCGTGCCGCCATGGGCTTCGACGATGGAGCGGCAGATCGCCAGTCCCAGTCCTGTTCCGGCCTTGTCGCCACCGGCTTGCCAGAACGGCTGGAACATGACTTCCAGGTTCGGCTCGGCGACCGGCGCTCCGCTGTTCGCCACGCTGAACCGGACGCCCGCCGTGGTGGCCTTGGCGGCGATGGTGACGCGGCCGCCGGGCTCAGTGAACTTGAGGGCGTTGTCGAGCAGGTTGCCCAGGACCCGGAGGATACGGTCGGCATCCGCGCGCAGCGCGGGAAGTTCCTCGGCCGGCCTGATGTCCAGCGCCAATCCCTTCTCGGCCATCAGCGGCCGCATGGCCTCCGCCGCGCGCGAGAGCAGGCTGGACGGGTCCACCGGCGACAGCACCAGCATGTGGTGCCCGCCGGCACCGGCGGCCGACACGGAAAGCAGGTCCTTCACCAGGCCCGACATGCGCCTGACGATGTCCACCATGGAGGCCGCCTGCGCGACCACTTTTTCCCCGCCGGCCAGGCGCCGCGCCGCCAGTTCGACCACGGCGGCGTGGGCCATCAGGGCGGCCAGCGGGTTGCGCAGGTCGTGCGCCACCACCGCCAGGATTCTTTCGCGTCCGTGCACCGCGGAGCGCAGCTGTTCCTGCGTGTATTGCAGCGAGGTCACGTCCTCGTTCACCATGGCGGCGCCAATGATCTCGCCCGCCGCCGAACGGATGGGCGCCGCCCAGTTCATCATGGTCCTGGTCGATCCGTCGAAGCACTGGATGCGGATCAGCTCGTTGCGTGCCGACTCGCCCCGCAGCGCCCGGGCCAGCGCCCATTCGCTCTCGGCGATGGGTGCGCCGGTTTCGGCCCACCAGGCTTTGTACGTCACATTGCCGCTCGGCGGACCGCTACAGCCTTCGCCACTCCACATGTGCTCGGCCGCTGGATTGGACAGCGTGATCTCGCCGTCGCGATCCGCGATCCAGACCCCCACCGGCAGCAGGTTGAACACGGTGCGCAGCAGTTCCTCGCTGGCGCGCTGCTTCTCCTGCGCTTCATGCAGCAGCGTGATGTCCTCGTTGACCACGATGGCGCCGGTGATGTCGCCGTCCTCGTTGCGCAGCGGCGCGCCCGAGTTGATGATCGTCTTGAAGCTGCCGTCGAAGCCCTGGATGCGCACCAGCTCGCGGGGCGTGGTCTCCCCTTGGGTGATGGCGCGCGCCATGGCCGAGTCTTCGGGCGCGATGGGCTCGCCGGTGTCGACGCGCCAGCCCTTGTAATCCCCGTGATGCGGCAGGTCGGTGTAATGGGCGCCGCCCCAGATGCGTTCGGCCGCTGGATTGTTGCCCACGATCCAGCCCGCCTGGTCGGCCATCCAGATACCCACCGGCAGGAGGTCGAAAACGGTTTGCAGCAGCCGCTCGTTCGCGCTCAGGGTGTGCTGCATCCGGCGTCGACCCGGATCGTCCGCTGCCTGCGCGGGCGGTACCGCCTCGCGCGCCCAGGCCTGGATCCTTCCGCCCGCCGCCATCCGTGCGGTCACCCGCACGTCCAGCGGCGATCCGTCCGCGCGCCGCAGCACGCTGGGGGCTGCGTCCAGCCGCCCGTGCTGCCACGGGCTTGGCGGTGTTTCGCCGCCGCGCGGCCAGTGGCCCGCCAGCAGCCGGTCTATCGGCCGTCCCAGCAACTGCGATCGAGGCCAGCCCGACATGGCGCAGGCGGCGTCGTTCACAAAAACCAGGTGCCCCACGGCGTCGGCAAGGAACACGGCGTCGGGGGCCATTTCGACGAGCGCTCGAAAATCGTCGTCGACCTGCTCGGAGTCGAGGGCGAGGGTTGCGTTCATGCGTGTACCTCGAAGCGCCGTCCAGTCTAGGCGCATGACGAGGCACTGCATTGACGCACCTCAACCATGATCGGACCACACGCCTCTGGCCGAAACGCGCACGCGGCGAGGTCGCGGCCCCGCGGCTGCGCAACGAATCCCTTAGTTCCACCGCCGCCGCCGGAGCGGGCGATTCGCGTGCGGCCGATAAGCGGTTCGTTGTAGCGCAAGCAGCGTGAGCGCCGCTGGCGAGCCGGCGAGCGCGTGTTGCGCCGCCGCCATCAGGCGAGTGCGTTCTCCAGCGCCTGCCCGCCGCCGAAGCTCGCCTGCACAGGCTCGGCGCCGCCGGCCACGACGCGCACCGCGCAGTACTTGAACTCGGGAATCTTGCCGAACGGATCGAGCGCGGCATTGGTCAGCTTGTTGATGGCCGCCTCGTAATAGCAGAAAGCCACGAACACGGCGCCGCGCGGCGTGCCTTCGTCGGCGCGGGCATACAGGGCCACCTCGCCACGCCGCGAGGCGATCGTCACCACGCCGCCCGCTTGCACCCCCATGTGCGCCAGGTCGAGCGGATGGATCGAGGCGACCGGGTCGGGCTCCAGCGCGTCCAGCACCTGGGCCCGACGCGTCATGCTGCCCGTGTGCCAGTGCTCGAGCTGGCGCCCGGTGATCAGCACCATCGGGTACTGCGCATCGGGGCGCTCGTCGGCCGGGATGATGTCGGCCGGCACGAAGCGCGCCCGGCCGCCGTCGCGCGGGAAGTCCTCCACGAACACCACGCTCTGGCCGGGATCGCCTTCCGCGCGGCACGGGTAGGTCACGGCATGCTCGCGCTCCAGCCGCTCCCAGGTGATGCCGGCGATGCTGGGCATGGCATGCCGCATCTCGTCGAACACTTCGCTCACGTGAGCGTAGTTCCAGTCCAGGCCCAGCTTGCGGGCGATCGCCTGGATGATCCACAGGTCCTGGCGGGCGTCGCCCGGCGGATCGATCGCCTGCCGCCCCATTTGCACCAGCCGGTCGGTGTTGGTGAACGTGCCGGTCTTCTCGGGAAAGGCGCTGGCCGGCAGGATGACGTCGGCCAGACAGGCCGTCTCCGTCAGGAAGATGTCCTGCACCACCAGGTGCTCCAGCGCCGCGAGCGACTCGCGCGCGTGGTTCGCGTCGGGGTCGGACATCGCGGGGTTCTCGCCCACCACGTACATGCCCCGGACCTCGCCTTGCCTGATCGCGTGCATCACCTCCACCACCGTGAGGCCCGGCTGGTCGTCGAGCGTGCCCGGTGCGAGCCGCCATGCCTGCTCGAAGTGCTCGCGCGCTGCTTCGCTGGACACGTGCTGGTAGTCCGGGAACATCATGGGGATGAGACCGGCGTCCGAGGCGCCCTGCACGTTGTTCTGTCCGCGCAGCGGATGCAGGCCGGTGCCGGGCCGGCCGATCTGGCCTGTCATGAGCGCCAGCGCGATCAGGCAGCGCGCGTTGTCGGTGCCGTGCACATGCTGCGAAACGCCCATGCCCCACAGGATCATCGAGCCGCGCGAGGTCGCGTACAGGCGGGCCACGTAGCGGATGGTGTCGGCGTCTATGCCGCAGACCGGGGCCATCGCCTCCGGGCTGTAGCCTTCG
>JAMPXR010000321.1 GCA_023701085.1 Ramlibacter sp.
CGGCTCGGTCACGCACCGCCCCTATCAGCGCAGCGCGCTGCCCGACGACCAGAAGGCGCGCGGCATGGCCCTGATGTGCTGCGCGATGCCGGTGGGCGACCTCGTGATCGACGTCAAGACCCTGGCGCACGGCGGGCCTCGCATGGCGAGGGCGCGCACCGGCCGGGTGGCCGCCATGGAGCGCCTTGCGCAAGACGTGATGCGCGTATCGGTCGCGCTGCCGGAGGGGCCGCGCATCGCGTTCACCGCGGGGCAGTACATCAACATCCTGCTGGAGGATGGACAGCGGCGGGCGTTCTCCTTCGCCAACGCGCCGCACGACAGCGAGCTGATCGAGCTGCACATCCGGCGCATGCCGGGCGGCCGTTTCACCGGCCATGTGTTCGAGGACATGCGGGTGGGCGACGAGCTTCGCCTCGAAGGACCGCTGGGCAGCTTCACCCTGACCGAGAGTTCGCGTCCCATCCTGTTCGTGGCCGGCGCGACCGGCTTCGCCCCCGTCAAGAGCATCATCGAGGACGCCTTCCACCGCGGACTGCACCGGCCCATGCGCCTGTACTGGGGCGTGCGGCGGCCGCAGGACCTGTACATGCTCGGGCTGGCGGAAGGCTGGCAGCGTGAGCACGCGAATTTCACGGTCGTGCCCGTGGTCTCCGAGCCCCAGCCCGGCGACGGATGGAACGGCCGCACGGGGCTGGTGCACGAGGCCATGCTGGCGGATTTCAAGGATCTCTCGGGCTACGAGGTCTACGTCTGCGGCTCGCTGCGCATGGTGGAAACGGCGATGCCGGCGTTCATCGCCCAGGGGCTGAGCGAGGACGCCTGCTTCTCGGACGCGTTCATGCCGTCGGCCAACCCGGCGCAGCCCTCACCCGTCGCCACCTGAGCACCGCGCCTCGCGGGTCGCTCCCGCGAAACGGCCCTCAGGCACGCCGAGCAGGCCCCGGCCAGTCTGACCGGCGCGCCGGCGCCGATGCCGGCGCTGCTGCGCCAAAGCCGATCCCTGTGAGATGATTTGTCCCAGCCCGGCCGCGACCGGAGCGCAACAGCGCGTGACCGCGCGCTCATCCGCCCGTGGCGGCCGGACTCGCACAGGGCCGCGGGCCCAGCCGTCCTGCGCGCCCGGCAGCGTTCCACCCCCATACCGACAAATCACTGCATGGATCACAAAATTCCGCTCATCACCACTCTGGTCGCGGGTTTCGGGCTTGCCCTGATCCTGGGTTTCGCGGCCGAGCGGATCAAGATCCCGGCGCTCGTGGGCTACCTGGTGGCCGGCATCATCATTGGGCCGGCGACCCCGGGATTCGTTGCCGACGTGAGTCTCGCGTCCCAGCTGTCGGAGATCGGCGTCATGTTGCTGATGTTCGGCGTCGGACTGCACTTTTCGCTGGAAGACCTGCTGGCGGTCAAACGCATCGCTCTGCCGGGGGCGGTGGCCCAGATGGGACTGGCCACGGTGCTGGGCATGGCGGTGGCCTGGTATTGGGGCTGGAGCTGGGGCAGCGGGCTGGTCTTCGGCCTGTCGCTGTCCTGCGCCAGCACCGTGGTGCTGCTCAAGGCGTTGGAAAGCCGTGGCGTGCTCGAAAGCATGAATGGCCGCATTGCCGTGGGCTGGCTGGTCGTCGAAGACCTCGCGACGGTGCTGGTGCTGGTCCTGCTGCCTCCCCTGGCCGGCATCCTGGGCGGCTCCATGGCCGACACCGCCGCCGCGGCCAGGCCCTTGTGGATCACGATCGGGCAAACGCTGCTGCAGGTATTGGCCTTCCTGGCTTTGATGCTCATCGCCGGGCGGCGCGTGCTGCCCTGGATGCTGTGGCAGGTCTCGCGCACCGGATCGCGCGAGTTGTTCACGCTGTCGGTGATCGCCACGGCCATCGGCATCGCCTACGGCGCGGCCCAGCTGTTCAGCGTCTCCTTCGCCCTGGGCGCTTTCTTCGCCGGCATGGTCATGCGCGAATCGGAATTCAGCCATCGAGCCGCGGAAGAGTCGCTGCCGCTGCGCGATGCGTTTTCCGTGCTGTTCTTCGTGGCGGTCGGCATGCTGTTCGATCCGGCGATCGTCATCGAGGAGCCATGGCATGTGCTGGGTGTGCTGCTCATCATCATCTTCGGCAAGTCCGCCGCGGCGTTGGCGCTCGTGCTGGCATTCCGCTATCCGCTCAATACGGCACTGATCGTCTCGGCCAGCCTTGCCCAGATCGGCGAGTTCTCGTTCATCCTGGCGGGCCTGGGCCTGTCCCTCGGCCTGCTTCCCGCCGAAGGCATGAGCCTGGTCCTGGCCGGCGCGCTCATCTCCATCGCCCTGAACCCCGTCCTGTTCGCTGCGGTCGAGCCGGTGCGGCGCTGGATTCTCCAGCGCTCGGCATTGGCGCGCGACCTCGAGCGGCGCGGCGACCCCTATGCCGAACTGCCGACGAGCACCGAGCGCAAGTACCTGGAGGGCCAGGTCGTGCTGGTGGGCTACGGCCGGGTCGGCAAGCGAATCGCCAGCGCCCTGGAGTCACGCGGCATCCCCTACGTGGTAGCGGAACAGAATCGCGAGCTGGTCGAGAACCTGCGCAAGCAAGGCATGGCGGCGGTATCGGGCAATGCGGCCGATTCCGAGGTCTTGGTCCAGGCTCACATCAAGGAAGCGGCCATGCTCGTGGTGGCAATACCTGACGCGATCAACGTCCGGCAGATGGCGGCCACGGCACGGACGCTCAATCCCGACATCGAGATCGTCCTGCGCACCCACAGCGAAGACGAGTCCGCGATGCTGCGCGGCGAGGGCATCGGCACCGTCTTCCTGGGCGAGGAAGAACTGGCCAAAGGCATGACGGGACACGTGCTGCAACGCTTCGATCCTCGCGCGAACGCCGAGTCCAGGATACATTCCGCGCCATGAGACCGTTGAACCGGATTCTGGCGGCGCGAGGGTGTGCGCCCTCTTGCGTGCGGGAGTTCGGTTCCGGTCGTTAGAGCCCGAGGCCCCGCAGGACTTCGTCCATGCGCGCCTGCACCGCCTTGTCCATGGCGATCGGCCGCCCCCACTCGCGCTGCGTTTCGCCCGGCCACTTGTTGGTGGCGTCCAGCCCCATCTTGCTGCCCAGGCCGCTGACCGGCGAGGCGAAATCCAGGTAGTCGATCGGGGTGTTCTCCACCAGCAGCGTGTCGCGCGCCGGGTCCATGCGGGTCGTCATGGCCCAGATCACCTCGCGCCAGTCGCGCACGTCCACGTCCTCGTCGACCACGACGATGAACTTGGTGTACATGAACTGCCGCAAGTGGCTCCACACGCCCATCATGATGCGCCGCGCATGGCCCGGATACGCCTTGCGGATCTGCACCACCGCCAGGCGGTAGCTGCAGCCTTCGGGCGGCAGGTAGAAATCGGTGATCTCCGGAAACTGGCGCTGCAGCATGGGAATGAACAGTTCGTTCAAGGCCATGGCCAGCACCGCCGGCTCGTCGGGCGGCTTGCCGGTGTATGTGGAGTGGTAGATGGGATCGCGCCGCAGGGTCACGCGGTCGATCGTGAACACGGGGAACCAGGCCTGCTCGTTGTAGTAGCCGGTGTGGTCGCCGTACGGCCCCTCGAGCGCGTGTTCGTAGCCGCTGGGATGGCTGGCATCGGGCCGGATGTGCCCTTCCAGCACGATCTCGGCAGAGGCCGGCACGTGCAGGTCCAGGCCCAGGGCCTTGGCGATCTCGGAACGGCCACCGCGCAGCAACCCGGCGAACTGGTACTCCGACAGGCTGTCGGGCACGGGCGTGACCGCACCCAGCAGGATGGCCGGATCGGCGCCCAGCGCCACCGCGACCGGATAGGGCTCACCGGGATGGGCGATGGCGTGTTCGCGGAAATCCTGCGCGCCGCCGCGATGCGCGAGCCAGCGCATGATGAGCTTGTTGCGCGCGATCACCTGTTGCCGGTAGATGCCCAGGTTCTGCCGCGTCTTGTTGGGGCCGCGCGTGACGACCAGGCCCCAGGTGACGAGCGGGGCCACGTCGCCGGGCCAGCAATGCTGCACCGGCAGCCGCGCCATGTCCACGTCGGCGCCCTCCCACACCACTTCCTGGCAGGGCGGGCTGC
>JAMPXR010000322.1 GCA_023701085.1 Ramlibacter sp.
GCCCGCGGCCAGCCGGCGCAGCCAGTCGCTATGCAGGCGCATCTGCCGCCCGTTCGTCACGTGGCTCAGTCGCGCCAGCCAGGTGCCGTGGTGCGGCGAGCCGATGGTGACCACGTGGTGCACGCGGTCGTCGGCCGCCATGGCGCGCAGCCAGGCACGCGCGGCCAGGCCGCCCATGCTGTGGCACACCAGGACCGGCGCCATGCCCGTCGCGCGGGTGACACGCTGGACCGCGTCCTCGACGATGGGCACATACTGATCGATCGACCCGAACACGGGCTCCAGGTTGACCGCGACGAACGGGTGTCCGCGCGCGCGCAGCTGCTCGAGCCACGGGGTCCAGAAGCCGCGGTTGCAGACGAAGCCGTGGATGAGCACGGCGCCGCGCCGCGGCGGCGCGGCGCCGGCAAGCTCCAGTTGGTCCGGCTCCTTGCGCCAGCGGAACGGCTGGCGCCAGCCGAACACGCGCACTGCCATCACCGCCTCGTGCAGCCAGCCGCGCGCGAGTTCGCTCCAGGTGGGCAGCGGCGCCGGGTCGTCGCGATGAATGAAGCGCAGCGCGATGAATTCGACCGCCAGGAACAGCGAGTGGATCATCAGGATCGCCAGGGCACCGGCGACGGCCTGCAACGGCGACTCGCTCCAGCGCCAGGCCAGCCAGGCGAGCGCCAGTGCCACGAGCAGCAAGACGAAGGCCTGCAGCAGCCGGGCCAGCGCCGAATGCGAGCGCATCAGGCGAGCCTCACGTCCTGCGCGCCCAGGTGCCTGGCCAGCGACTGGGCCAGGCGGTTGACGATGCCGTAGATGGAAAGCTGGGGATTGGCGCCCACGCTGGTCGGGAAGATGGAGCCGTCGTGCACCGACAAATTATCGACCTGCCAGTGCACGCCATCGGGCCCGACCACGCCCTGCCCTTCGCTGCCGGCAGCGCCGCAGCCGCCCATGACATGCGCGCTGACGACCTTGGCCAGCAGCGGCTTCATCGGCATCGACTCGATCGCCTGCCGGGCCTGGTCCCAGGACCGGTAGGGCTGCGCCAGTTCGTGCACCGGCAGGACCTGCCGGGCGCCGGCCGCGAACTGGATTTCGGCCATCGCCAGAAAGGCCCGCCGCGCGCCTTCCAGCACGAAGGGGGTCAGCGGGTAATCGAGCACGGGCGAGCCGTCGCCGCGCAGCTTGACCTTGCCGCCGGCAGACTCACTGTGGAAACCATCCCGCATCAGGGCCAGCAGGACATGCGTGTTCGGAAATTTTCCGAGCAGCTCGGCCTGTTCGCGCCCGAAACCGACCATGCTGGAGGCGAAGACCACCGGATGGATGGGCGGCGCTTCCAGCTTGAAGCCGATCGGTCCGTCGATCGGCTGGGTTTTCAGGAAGTGGTCGGTGTAGATCGACTGGGGTGCGCCGCTCCAGCCTTCGACCTTCTGGTGCATCAGGCCCGCCGACATCACCACCGGATGCAGGAAGGTGCGCAAACCCAGCCGGCCGTGCGGGTCCGGCGCGGCGGATCGCAGCAGCACGCCGGGCGAATTGATCGCGCCGGCCGCGAGCACGTAGTGCCGCGCCACGATGATCGTCTGGGCGGAATTGCCGGAAACGGGGGCGCCGTTGGCCTTGACCGGGCCACAGAGCAGCGCCCGGGCCTTGCCGTTGCCGAACTCGAAGCGCTGGGCCCGCGTCTCGACCAACAGCGTGGCGCCCCGCTCCAGCGCCTCGGGAAGGGTGGTCACCAGCATCGACTGCTTGGCGTTCGTGGGACAGCCCATGCCGCACGATCCGAGGCTCCAGCAGTCTTTGACATTGCGCGAGATGGCCGCTGCCGCGATGCCGAGCCTGGCGGCGCCGCGCCGCAGCAGCTCGTTGTTCTCGTTCGGCGGCACCCGCCAGGGCTGGATATGCAGCCGCCGTTCGACCTGTTCGAAGTACGGCGCCAGCGCCGCGTCGGAGAAGTTCTCCAGGCCGAAGTGCTTGCGCCAGAATTCGAGCGTTGGAGTGGGGGTGCGGAACGAGCTGGTCCAGTTGACGGTCGTGGAACCGCCGACACATCGCCCCTGCAGGATGTTGATCGCCTTGTCCTCGGTTTTGCGCGCCGCGCTTTCCTGGTACAGCGCGGGGTAGGCTTCGGCTTCGCGCTGGTTGAAGTCGCTGCTGCTGCGCAGCGGCCCCTCCTCGACGATCAGCACCTTCAGGCCGGCTTTGGTCAGCACTTCGGCCGTGATGCCTGCGCCGGCGCCGGAGCCGACGATCGCGACGTCGCACACCATGCGTGGCGGCGCCTCGCCATAGGGGCCGCCCAGGATCTTCCAGCCCCGCCGCAGGCCGTCGCGAATCGGATCGGGCAAGTTGCTCAACGCGGGCCTTCAGATCTTGACGGGGCCGGGGTAGCCGAGCTGGCTCCACGCCGCCGGATCGGAAACATAGGCGGCGCCCACGATGTCGTGCAGGGCCTGGTAGGCCTGCCGCCGAAGCGTGAGACCGGAAACGCGCATGGACTGCAGTCCCTGCCGGATCTCGGCGACCTGCGCGGTGTCCCAGGGCTGGGCGATCCCGGTCAGGGCGCGCCGGCCCGCGGAGCTGGCCAGTAGCGCGAGCAACTGGGACAGCTCGGACTGGGCGTGGGGCGGCAGTGCGGCGATCAGGCCGTCGATGCGGACCAGCAATTGGTCGAGCGCGCGCTGCAGGGCTTCGGCGTCGGCCGGCAGGCTGCCGTCGAGCAGCGCGCGGCTGGCGCCGCGGAACACCTGACGACCCGGCGCAAGGAGCGCGCCTTCCCGCAATCCGGGCTGCAACAGGGCCAGGGTGCCGCCCGTGAGCGCCAGTGCGGTGGCGGAAACCGCACCCAGCCCCAGCAAAGTCCTTCTCCGCATCGCTTGACTATGGCATGGGCGGCGGCGCGATCTGTAGAGGGCCGCGCCTAGATAGACTCGGTGTTTGCATGGAAACCGCGAGAAAAATCCGCGACTGCGTCGCCCAGGTCGAACTGCTGCGGCAGGCGGGGGAAGCGAACCCGTCGCTTCGGGCCGCCGTCGGCGAGATCAAGCAGGTCCAGGCGCGCCGTTTCGCCGGTACTTACGCGGACCTGCTCTGCGGCGGACCTTATGCGGCCGCGGCGCAATTCTTTCTGGACGAACTCTATAGCGACAGGGACTTCGCCGAGCGGGACGCCCAATTCGCGCGCATCGCCGGGGCGATCGAAAGGCTCTTCCCCGAGCAGGTCGCCGGCACCGCGATCGTGCTGGCCGAATTGCATGCGCTGACCGAGGAGCTGGATCAGGCGATGGCGCTGGCCTGGCTGGCGCAGGTGGACGAAGAGATGAGCGATGCGGCGCGCTACGCCGCCGCCTGGCGCGAGGTGGACCGGCGTGCGGATCGCGAGGACCAGCTGCGGGTGGTCCTCGACCTCGGGCAGCAGCTGGCGCGGCTGACGCGCACGGCGGGCCTGCGCACCCTGCTCAGGATGATGCGCGCGCCGGCGGCAGCGGCCGGCCTGGGCGCCTTGCAGCGCTTTCTGGAAAGCGGCTTCGACACCTTCGGCGCCATGGCCCGGCGCCGCGGCGGGGCCGAAGCGTTTCTGGACATCATCGAAGCGCGCGAGTCCGGGCTGATGGCGCTGCTGTTCGACGCGGACCCTGTCGCGTGCGAGACCGAATTGGCGCTGACCTTAGGACAAGCCCGCTAACTTTCAGCGGCGCCGGCTCGGACAATCGCTGCCCAAGGAGTCGCGCATGGAAAAGTACTGGCTCAAGAGCTATCCGGAGGGAGTGCCGCAGGAGATCGACCCCGAGCAATACGGGTCGCTGACGCAGTTGCTGGAAGAGTCGTTCCGCAAGAACGCTGCGCGCCCGTTCTCCGTGTGCATGGAGCGCTGGATGACGTACCGGCAACTCGACGAGCTGTCGGCGGCGCTGGGCGCCTGGCTGCAGGCGCAGGGGCTGGAGCCGGGCGCGCGCGTGGCGATCATGCTGCCCAACATCCCGCAGTTCGCCGTCACCATGGCGGCCGTGCTGCGCGCCGGCTACACCTGCGTGAACGTGAACCCCCTGTACACGGCGCGCGAACTCGAGCA
>JAMPXR010000323.1 GCA_023701085.1 Ramlibacter sp.
ATCCTTGGCATCGTCCGCCAGCGGCGTGCGGCGGGTGTGGCCGGCCCTGAAATCTTTCGCCCAGGTGGCGCGGACCAGACTCGACACGCCCTGCGGCATCTTCAGGTAGAGCTCGTGCGTGCCTTTGAGCGTCGCGGACGTGAAGTCGCCCTTGTTGAAGTTGAGGTTGCCGTCGTCCGCCTGCAGGTTGTTGAAGTCCGGACTCGACGTGAAGCCGAAGTCGGGCCCGTTGACCACGCTGCCCAGCGTCCCCGAGGTCGCGGCGCAGCCGCCGTTGTCGTTGCCGATGATCCGGCAGTCCTGCCGCTGCAGCCGGTTCTGCACGCCGAACGAGATCGTCGAATCGAAGCTGCCGCTGACGTTCTCGGTCTCGAACTTGCCGGCGGCGGCCGGCTGCGCCAGCAGCGCCGCGGTGCCACCGGCCGCCAGCGCCCGCGCGATGCGGTTGAGGCGAACGTTCGGCCTGTGGGTTTTTTGTGTGTACTTGTTCATGGTTTGTCTCCTCTTGGCGTCTTCAACGTTCGCCGACGCGGCGCAATTCATCGGGATTGAATCGCCTCGGGTCGACACGGCCTTCGCGCGCCGCCAGCCAATCGGTCTCGGGCCGTTCCTGGGTCGCGTTCTCGCCCACGTAGCGACCTACGGCCAGGTCGTAGGACACGAACTCCTGCCCCACGCAGGCCGGGATTTCGGGCGCCATGAACAGGCTGCTTTCCTGCACGCGCCAGACCTTGCCCTGGGCGTCGTAGTTGTCGGCCACCATCAGCGCCCAGCTGTCCTCGTCGAGGTAGAAGGTGCGCTTGGGGAAGATGTGGCGCATGCCCTGCTTCAGGGTCGCCTCGACCTTCCAGACGCGATGCAGCTCGTAGCGCACCAGGTCGCGCTTGATGTAGTCCGGACCGTAGATCTCCTGGTACTTGCGGCTCTTGTCGATCAGATCCCAGCTGTTGTAGGGAATGATCAATTCCTGCTTGCCCACCAGCTTCCAGTCGTAGCGATCCATCGCGCCGGCGAACATCGGGTATTGGTCCACCGTTTCCAGGTTTTCATAACCGGGCACCGGGTTGTCGTAGGCGAAGGTCGGGGCGCGCCGCACCCTGCGCTGGCCGGGGAAATACAGCCAGGCATCGCTCGATTTGTTGAAGAACCAGTGCGCCAGGATCAGTTCACCGGTGCGCGCGGCGGGAGCCACGACGGCGTTGAGCAGCTTCATTTCGACCCCGCCGACGTCCTCCACCCCCTTGTTCTTGGGGTTGTGGAAGGCGGTGGTGGTCCACTGGTCCTGCACCAGCGGCGTGATCTCGCCGTCCTTGGCGGAGAAGATGGTCGAGTAATACTCCGCCCTGCCCTCGCCCATGTAGCGCAGCTTGTGGTTCCACACGGCCTCGGCGCCGCTCTTGGGCATCGGGAACAGCACCGCCGCACCCAGCGCCTTCTCCAGCCCCCATCCGTTGTCCGCGAGCTTCGCTTCCCTGGCATTGGTGCGGGTGCGCTCGTAGACGAAATCCGGAAAGCCGCAGCTGCGGCGCGTCGGATACACGTCCATGCGATAGCCCTTCAAGGTCTTGACCAGGGCCATCTGTCCCTCGGACAGCTTGTCCTTGTACTTGTCGGCGTTACCGGCGTCGATCGAATACAAGGGCTTGTCGGCCTTGAACGGGTTGATCCGCTTCTGCCCGACCTTCCACCCCGCGGGCGGCTGGGTGATGCCGCCGGTCCATGCCGGGATCGAACCGTCCTTGTTGCCGGCCTTCTCGGCCCCCACCGGCGTGAGGTCCTTGCCCAGGCGCGCGGCTTCGGCCTCGCTCACCCCGGCCCACGCGCAGCCCCCTGCCGCCCACAGTGCGGCCACCAGGGTCGCACTCTTGAATGCTGTCTTCATGATGTCTCCTCTCGTCTCGATTTCGGCTACAGCACCGCCGTGATGACTTTTTCTTCCGTGACGGCCTCGATGCCCGCCCAGCCCAGCTCGCGGCCGATGCCGCTGGTCTTGGATCCGCCCCAGGGCAGCCGCGGGTCGATGGGCGCCCAGCCATTGATACCGACCGCGCCGACGCGCACTTTCGACGCGATCATGTGGGCCGCGCTCACGTCGCGGGTCCAGATCGTGGCGGCCAGGCCGTAGCGCGTGCCATTGGCGAGCCGGATCGCCTCGTCGACTTCGTCGAAGGGCATGACCAGCCCGACCGGGCCGAAGATTTCCTCCTGCGCGATGCGCATGTCGTTATCGGCCTGGCCGAAGATGGTGGGCCGGAAGAAGTAGCCCGGCCGGTCCAGGCGCTTGCCGCCCGCGACGACCGTCGCGCCCGCCTGGACACCGGCGTCGACATAGCCCGACACGCGCTCCAGCTGCCGTTTGCTGACCAGCGACCCCATGTTGGTCGTGGGATCGAGCGGGTCGCCGAGCTTGACGCCTTCGGCGGCGGCGCTCAGCGCCTGCAGCACCTGGTCGTAGCGGGACCGGTGCACCAGCACCCGCGTGCCGGCCGCGCACACCTGGCCCTGGTTGAAGAACAGGCCCATGGCACAGCCGCCCACCGCGGCTTCGAGATTGGCGTCGGCCAGGATGATCTGCGGCGACTTGCCGCCCAGTTCCAGCGCCACCCGCTTGAAGCCTTCGGCGGCATCGCGCATGATCAGGCGCCCCACCTCCGGGCTGCCGGTGAAGCTGAGCTTGTCGATGTCCGGATGGCGCGACAGCGCGGCGCCCGCGACTTCGCCGATGCCCGGCACCACGTTGAACACGCCCGGCGGAAAGCCCGCCTCCTCGATCAGCCGGGCCAGGTAGAGCGTCGTCAGCGGCGCTTCCTCGGCCGGCTTGAGCACCATGGTGCAGCCCGCGGCCAGCGCGGGCGCGAGCTTCCAGCAGGCGATCATGGCGGGCGTGTTCCACGGCGTGATCGCTCCCACCACGCCGATCGGCTCGCGCACCGTGTAGGACAGCGTGGGCGCGCCGAAATAGCCGGGCGTGGGAATCGTGCGACCCTCGATCTTGTCGGCCCAGCCGGCGAAATAGCGCACCGTGGCGATCGCGTTGGGCACATCCAGAACGGTCGGCTCCATCAGCGGGCGGCCGAGGTTCAGCGTCTCCAGCTTGGCCAGGTAGGCCTGGTCGCGCTCCATCAGTTCGGCCAGCCGGTACAGCAGCTTGCCCCGCTCGGCGCCGCTCATCTTCGACCAGGGCCCGCTGTCGAACTGCGCGCGCGCGGCGCGCACCGCGGCGTCCACATCCTCCCGGGTCGCCGCGGCGACCTTGGCCAGCAGGCGTTCGGTGGCCGGGTTGATGACGTCGAAGGTCCCGCCCCGGGCGGCGGCCTGCCAGCGGCCGTCGATGTAAAGCTGGTTGCACGACACCATCTGTGCCGGATCTTCCGATTGAAGCGCTGCCTGAATGTCCATCGTTGCCCCTTGGAGTGTTGGAATGGGCCGAAATGAGCCCGAGTGGATGAAGCCACCGCCGCGAAAAAGTATTCGGCGAGATCGTTTCGTTGTCAACAAGGGTTAGTATTAGGATTGTTGCTAACGAAACAAATAACCCGCCCGCCATCAAGGGCATCGCCCGACGCCGTGGCGGCCGGCGGGCACGGGACGACGGCGCGGGCGCCGCGGGCTGCCGCGGCGCCGCTTGCAAGAGAGAGGGCCATGCGAGAATCACGGGGAAACGTTGGACATGGAGGTGTCATGAGAGGCGGCAAGTTGCCCGCGGGCGGTGTTCGAAAGGCCGCAAAACCACCGGCGGCGCCCGCGGCGGACAGAAAGCGGCACACGGGCGTCAGCCGCCTCAGCGTCAAGCGCCGGGCCCTCGGCCCCATCGGCTCGCTGGACGATTTCATTCCGTACAAGCTGGCCGTGGTCGCCAACCGCGTGTCGCAGTCGGTCGGGCACCTCTTCGAGACCCAGTACAACCTGCAAATGCCGGAGTGGCGGATCCTGATGGCCCTCTATGCGTACGGGGCCTTGATCTTCAACGAAGTGGTCGATCGCACCAGCATGGACAAGGCGCGCGTGTCCAGGGCGCAGCGGCGGCTGGTCGACCTGAACATGATCAAGACCTCGGACGA
>JAMPXR010000324.1 GCA_023701085.1 Ramlibacter sp.
GCCGATGTAGCCGGCGCGCAACCGGCGGATCGCCACCAGCAGGACGGCGCTGGCAGGCAGGGCGACCAGGACGCCCACGAACCCGAACAGCTGCGCGAACGCGAGCAGCGCGAAGATCACGAGCAGCGGGTGCAGCCCGATGCGCCGGCCCACCAGGCGCGGCGTGATGTAGAAGCCTTCGATCACCTGGCCCGTGCCGTAGACGGCTGCGACCATCACCAGCGCCTTGATCGACGCGAACTGCAGGATGCCCGCGAGGATCGCCAGCACCAGCCCGATGCCGAAACCGACGTAGGGAACGAACATGGCCAGCCCCGTGAACAGGCCGATCGGCAGCGCCAGGTCCAGCCCGAACAGCGCCAGCCCCGTGCTGTAGAAAACCGCCATGGTCATCATCACGAGCAGTTGCTCGCGCAGGTACTGGCCCAGCACCTGGTCGGCTTCGTCGGTGAACGCGTCCACGCCCGGCCGGGCGCGCGGTGGCACGAGCTCGAGCACGCGCTGCACCAGTTGCTTCCAGTCCAGCAGCAGGTAGAACAGCGCCACGGGAATCAGCACCGCGTTGCCCACCACGATCAGCGCGACGCCGCCACCGACGCGAAGCGAGGAAAACAGCGAACTCACCATGTCCTCGAAATTGGCCGCGAGGTATTTCAGCGCCTGCGCCTTGAGGCTGGCCAGGTCCAGGGAGATCGTGACCCCCAACTGCTCCAGCCAGGGTGTGATCGCGGCGTTGAAGTTGTCGAACAGGAAGGGCAGCTGCGCGCGGATCAGGGGCACTTCCTTGGCCAGGATGGGCACCACCATCAACGCCAGGGACACCAGGATCAGGATCAACAGCAGCTCGACGATGGCCACGGCCAGAAAACGCGGCATGCGACCCCGGCCCAGGTCGTCGAGCCGGTCCACCAGGGGCGTGAGCGCATAAGCCATCACCGCCGCCACCACGAAGGGCGTCAACACCCGCCCCAGGGACCAGAGGATCAACGCGGCCAGCAACGCGATCAGCAGCCAGGCTGCGACGTGTTTCTGGGTGGGCGTGAATTGCATGGGCGGATCGGGGGAGCGTAGCGCAAGCGCCGGCATGGCAGACGCCGCCGTCGCAGTCGGATTTCTGGAAAGCGCCGGACGGCGTGCCAAAGCTAGAATCAGGCCAAATTCTATCGGGCCAAGCCCAACGCGGCGCCGCCTCCATCCCATGAGCCAGACCCCCCTCTCCTACAAGGACGCCGGCGTGGACATCGCCGCCGGCGATGCGCTGGTCGAGCGCATCAAGCCGCTCGCCCGAAAAACGATGCGCGCGGGGGTGCTGGCGGGCATCGGCGGCTTCGGCGCCTTGTTCGAGGTGCCCAAGGGGTACCAGGAGCCGGTGCTGGTGAGCGGGACCGACGGCGTGGGCACCAAGCTCAAGCTGGCGTTCGACTGGGCCATGCACGACACCGTGGGCATCGACCTGGTCGCCATGAGCGTCAACGACGTGCTGGTGCAAGGGGCGCAGCCCCTGTTCTTCCTGGACTACTTCGCCTGCGGCAAGCTGGATGTGGACACGGCCGCGGCAGTGGTGGGCGGCATCGCCACCGGCTGCGAGCTTTCGGGCTGCGCCCTCATCGGCGGCGAAACCGCCGAAATGCCGGGCATGTACCCGCCGGGCGAATACGACCTGGCGGGCTTTGCCGTCGGCGTGGTGGAGAAGTCCGCCATTCTCACGGGGGCCGGCGTGAAGCCCGGCGACATCGTGCTCGGCCTGGCGTCCAGCGGCGCGCATTCCAACGGCTACTCCCTGGTGCGCAAGTGCATCGAGCGGGCCGCCGGGAACCTGCCTGCGGTCCTGGACGGCAAGCCTTTCCGCCAGGCCATCATGGAGCCCACGCGCCTGTACGTGAAGAACGTGCTGGCCGCCCTGGCCGCGCACCCCGCGGGGGCAGGGCGAGGCATCAAGGCGCTGGCGCACATCACGGGCGGCGGCCTGCTGGAAAACATTCCGCGCGTGCTGCCCCCCGGCACGGCGGCGCACCTGAGGCCGGGCAGCTGGCCGCAAAGCGAGCTGTTCGCCTGGCTGCAGCGCACCGCCGCGATTTCCGACCAGGAGATGAACCGGACCTTCAACAACGGGATCGGCATGGTGGTGGTCAGCGCGGCCGCGGATGCCGGCGCCGTGGCCGCCACCCTGCGCGCGGCCGGCGAGACGGTGTACGAGGTCGGCGTGATCGCGGCGACAGAAGGACCGGCCGCCGTCGTGCTCGCCTGAGGCGGCCTCGATGAAGGGCCCCGCCCAGGCGACCTCCCGCTTGCCGGCGAGCGTTTGGGCGCTGGGCTTCGTCAGCCTGCTGATGGACGTGTCGTCCGAGCTGATCCACAGCCTGCTGCCGGTCTTCATGGTCGCCACCCTGGGCATCTCCGTGCTCGCCGTGGGGCTGATCGAAGGCGCGGCCGAGGCCACCGCGCTGATCGTCAAGGTGTTCTCGGGCGTGCTGAGCGACTACTGGGGCCGCCGCAAGCCGCTGGCCGTGCTGGGCTATGGACTGGGCGCGCTGTCGAAACCGCTGTTCGCGCTGGCCGGCACCGGTGGCGTGTTGCTGGCGGCCCGCCTGATCGACCGCGTGGGCAAGGGCATCCGGGGCGCCCCGCGCGACGCCCTGATCGCCGACATCACGCCGGCCGACCGCAGGGGCGCGGCGTTCGGGCTGCGCCAGTCGCTGGACACGGTGGGCGCCTTTCTGGGGCCCTTGCTCGCCATCGGCCTGATGCTGCTGTGGGCCAACGACATCCGCGCCGTCTTCTGGGTGGCCGTGGTCCCCGGCCTGCTGTCGGTGGCCCTGCTCGCGTTCGCGGTGCGCGAGCCGGCCCGGCCGGCGGGCCCGCGCGCGTCCAACCCCATCCGGCGCGAAAACCTGGCCCGCCTGGGCCCCGCCTACTGGTGGGTGGTGGGCGTGGGGGCGGTCTTCACCCTGGCGCGGTTTTCCGAGGCATTCCTGGTGCTGCGCGCCCAGCAGGGCGGTCTGGCGCTGGCGTGGACGCCGCTGGTGCTGATCGCGATGAACGCTGTGTACGCCGTGGGCGCCTATCCTTTCGGCAAGCTGTCCGACCGGATGAGCCATCGCGCGCTGCTGGCATGGGGACTGGCCCTGCTGGTCGCGGCCGATCTCCTGCTGGCCGCCGGCGCCGCCGGGCCCCTGCTGTGGGGCGGCATCGCCCTGTGGGGCTTGCACATGGCGATCACGCAGGGCCTGCTGGCGGCCATGGTGGCGCAGGCGGCGCCCGCCGACCTGCGCGGCACGGCATTCGGTTTTTTCAATCTCATGAGCGGCCTGGCATTGCTGCTGGCCAGCGCCCTGGCCGGCCTGCTGTGGGACCGCTGGGGCGCCTCCGTCGCCTTCCTGGCGGGCGCGGGCTTCAGCGCCGCGGCCCTGTCGGTGCTGGCGTTGCGGCGGCCTTCGCCGCGAATGCCCCGGCCCTGACGGCCCTGGGCGTGCTCACCGGGGCCGGGCCGCGCTAATTTTTCGCGCGCCGCAAATCGGCCACCCGGTCGGCGATGGCGTCGATGTCCAGCGCGTCCTGGGCGTGCACCAGATAGGTTTCCAGGTCGCGCACCGCCAGGGCGGTGTGGCCCTGCTCGGCATGGGCCAGGCCGCGGTCGCGGTATTCGGCCCAGGCCTCGGGCAGCAGGACGATCAGCCGGTCCTGCACCGCGATCAGCCGCTGCCAGTCTTCCTGTGCGCGATGGATTTCCTTCAGGTTGCGCAGCATGCGGGCGATGATGTCGCGCGCCGGCGCCGCCTGCAGGTACAGGCCCAGCGGCACCTCGAATTCGTCGACCAGGCCGCTGCGCCGCTTGTAGGGCTCCAGCCGCTCGGCCAGTTCCTCGCGCGAGAGCGACTGGCCGGTGAAGGGGTCGATCACCACCTGGCCCTTGGGCAGGTTCACCTTGACCAGGAAATGCCCCGGAAAGCACACGCCGCGCGCGTGCAGGCTCAGGCCCTGCGCCAGCTCGATCCACAGCACGGCCAGCGAAATCTGGATGCCGCGCCGCGTGCGCAGCACCAC
>JAMPXR010000325.1 GCA_023701085.1 Ramlibacter sp.
ATCTACGGCACCGCCGAAGGCCTGATCAACATGACGCGCCTGGATGACCCGGACGATCTGCTGATGAACAGTTCCGGCGCTCCCGTCAGCGACGAGGACGAGATCATGGTGGTCGACGACGAGGGGCGCGAGGTCGCCGACGGCGTGCCGGGTGAACTCGTCACGCGCGGCCCGTACACCATCCGGGGTTACTACAACGCCCCGGAAAAGAATGCCGAGGCCTTCCTGGACGGCGGTTGGTACCGCATGGGCGACATCGTGCGGCGGCAGGGCCGGTATCTCTACACCGAAGGCCGGCGCAAGGACATGATCAACCGCGGCGGCGAGAAGATCAGCTGCGAAGAGGTGGAGAACCTGATCTTCGGCCTGCCGCAGGTCAGGCAGGTGAGCCTGGTCGCGATGCCCGATCCGGTGTTCGGCGAAAAGGCCTGCGCCTGCGTGGTGCTCGAGCCGGGCACCCGCCTGAGCTTCGACGAACTGATCGCGCACCTGCGCGCCCAGCGCATCGCCTCCTTCAAATTGCCCGAGCGCCTGGAGGTGATGCCGGCCTTTCCGGTCAGTCCCGTCGGCAAGATCCTCAAGCGCGAACTGAGGGAACTGGTCGCCGCGAAAGTGGCGGGCTTGCCGCCCGGCCCCTGAGCCCCGATTACCGCCGGGATGCCCGGTTGCCGATATAGGCGCCGGCGGCCGCGCCGCCGATCGCGCCCGGCGTGCCGAGCACCGCGTCGCCCACGAGGCCGCCCACCGCCGCGCCGCCTATCGTGCCGACCGCCTCGCGATCCGACATGCCGGCGCAACCGGCCAGACCCATCAGCGATGCGGCCAAGGCCGCGAGAAGCTTGGTTTTCATCCTGACACCTCTTGTATTGAACCGCAGGCTCGGCGCAACGCGCCGCTTGGACTGCCTGTGCCAACACTCTAGGCAGCAACGCCCAGCGCAGGTGTAGGAGAAGGCGGGCGCGACCCGTCGGCCCTTGCCGCAACCGCCGAGCGGCCTTGTCCGGCGCGGCTGCCGCGTCACAAGGTGCGGCTGCGCGCGAGCGGCGGATTCTTCGCGAAGTAGCGGTTGATGCCGCGCATGAGCGCATCGGCCAGCTGTTCCTGGTAGGCCTCGCTGCGCAGGCGCGACTCTTCCTCGGGGTTGCTGATGAAGGCCGTTTCCACCAGCACGCTGGGGATGTCCGGCGCCTTGAGCACGGCAAAGCCGGCCTGTTCCACCTGGCCCTTGTGCAGACGGCCGACGTGGCCGATCTCACCCAGCAGCGCCCCCCCGAGCTTGAGGCTGTCGTTGATCTGCGCGGTCGTGCTCATGTCGAGCAACGCATGCGCGACATGCGCGTCGCGCGCCTTGACGTTGACGCCGCCGATCAGGTCGGCCCGGTTTTCCCGGTCGGCGATCCAGCGCGCCGCGGTGCTCGAAGCGCCGCCGCGGCTGAGCGCGAACACGCTCGCGCCGCGCGCTGTGGGCGTGAGGAAGGCGTCGGCATGGATGCTCACGAACAGGTCGGCCTGCACGCGCCGTGCCTTCTGCACGCGCACGTGCAGCGGCACGAAGAAGTCGGCGTCGCGCGTGAGGAACGCGCGCATCGGGTTGCCGTTGATCACGCTGGCGTTGATGCGCTCGCGCAGGCGATGGGCGATCTGCAGCACCACGTCCTTTTCGCGGGTGCCGGCGCGGCCGACGGCGCCCGGGTCCTCGCCGCCGTGGCCGGGGTCCAGCGCCACGATGATGAGCCGGTCGGTCTTCTGCGGCGCCGGGCGCGGCGCGGCCTCGGCGCTGGCGATCACGCCCGGCCGCCTCGAGGTGTCCAGCCGCTGCGCGATCAGCTCGCCCAGCGGATCGCTGGCTGGCGTGGGCGGGGCCACCGGCTGGTCCTTGAGCCGCTCCGCGATCAGGGCTTCCAGCGGGTCCATCGTCTTGAGCGGGTAGAAATCGAACACCAGCCGGTGCTGGTAGGCCGCCACGGGCGTCAGCGTGAACACCTGCGGGACCGAAGGCTGCTTCAGGTCCACCACCAGCCGGACCACGCCCGGCGCGTACTGCCCGACGCGAATGTCCTCGATGAACGGGTCGTCGGGCTTGACCTTGGCGACCAGTTCGCGCAGCTGCGGGTCCAGGTCGATGCCCGTGATGTCCACCGCCAGGCGCGGCGGGTTCGCCATGACGATCTGGCTGGTCTTGAGCTGCCGGTCGGATTCGATGGTGACGCGCGAATACTCCGGCGCCGGCCAGACCCGCACGGCCACGATGCCGGCGCCGCGGGCGATCTGCTGCGCTCCCAGCAGCAGCACCAGCGTGCCGCCCTGCAGCAGTTCGCGCCGCTTCATTGTCATTGCAGCAGCTCGCGGCCCAGCGGCGTCTGGGCCAGCAGCGTCACATGGCGCGATTCGTCGGCCTGCGCGTCGATGCGCACGATCAGGTCGGCGCGCGGCAGCAGCGCGGCGGCTTTCTCCGGCCACTCGACCAGTTTCAGGCCCGGCGCGGCGAAGATGTCGCGAAAACCGGCATCCTCCCATTCGCGCGGATCGTTGAAGCGGAAGAAGTCGAAATGCCAGATCTGCAAGGCCGGCAGTTCGTAGGGTTCGACCACCGTGTACGTGGGACTCTTCACGCGCCCTTGCACCCCCAGCGCGCGCAGCAGGTGGCGCGCGAGCGTGGTCTTGCCCGATCCCAGGTCGCCGTGCAGTTCGATGAAGGCGCGGGCGATGGCGGGATGGGCCGCGAGCCGGGCCGCGAAGGCGCGGGTGTCGTCCTCGCTGTGCCAGACGTCCGCGCCCACGCCGCGGTCCTGCGCGGCGCTTTCTACAATCGGCGGGTGACGTTCAGCGGTGGTCAGCTCGACGGTCCTCAATTGATGGGGCGGATCAGGGAATGGGCTCTTGAGCTCGGATTTTCCCAAATTGGTGTCGCCGGTGTAAATCTTTCTTCGGCCGAGCCCGGCCTGATCGCATGGTTGTCCAACGGCTTCCACGGCGACATGGCCTACATGCAAACCCATGGCCTCAAAAGGGCAAGGCCGGCCGAACTGGTGCCCGGCACCGTGAGCGTGATCACGGTGCGCATGGACTACCTGCCCCGCGCGCTGCCGGGCGCTTGGCAGGCGATCGAGTTCGCGCGCCTGCGCAGGCCGGCCGAGGGCGCGGTATCGCTGTATGCGCGCGGCCGGGACTACCACAAGGTGATCCGCTCGCGCCTGCAGCGGCTCAGCGAGCGCATCGCCGCGCAGGTCGGACCCTTCGGTCACCGCGTCTTCACCGACTCGGCGCCTGTGCTCGAGGCGGAGCTGGCCGCCCGCAGCGGACAGGGCTGGCGCGGCAAGCATACCCTGATCCTCAACCGCGAAGGCGGCTCGATGTTCTTCCTGGGCGAGATCTACGTGGACCTGCCGCTGCCCGCGAGCGAGCCCACGGCCGACCACTGCGGCAGCTGCAGCGCCTGCATCGAGATCTGCCCCACCCGGGCGATCGTCGCGCCCTACCGGCTGGACGCCCGCCGGTGCATCTCCTATCTGACGATCGAGCACGCCGGCCCCATCCCCGAGGCGCTGCGGCCGCTGATGGGCAACCGCATCTACGGCTGCGACGATTGCCAGATCGTGTGCCCGTGGAATAAGTTCGCGCGGCGCAGCGCCTTGCCCGACTTCGACGAACGTGCGGGCCTCGCGGGCCACCAGCTCGCCGAGTTGTTTGCCTGGGACGAGGCGGCCTTCCTGCATTTCACGGAAGGCACGGCGATCCGCCGCATCGGCCATGAGCGCTGGCTGCGCAACCTCGCCGTGGCGATCGGCAATGCCTTGCGCGCCCAGGATGATCCCGCATTGCGCGCGGCTTTGGCTTCGCGCGCGCACCACCCGAGCGCGCTGGTGCGCGAGCACGTGGCGTGGGCGCTGGGGCAGGGCGCAGGGCCGTCAAGCTAAAACAGTCCTGAAACAGGCTGCTCGCGCGAACCCCGGGCGCGAATCTACCGCAGCACCCCCAGCGCGAACGGCAGGCTGGCCAGCGCGAGCAGCGTGGACAGCGTCACCAGTCCCGCCACATA